>CAXTSD010000077.1:0-2616 GCA_964246775.1 uncultured Acetobacteraceae bacterium
CGGTAGTGCTGTCCGAGCACCACCGACCCGGACTGGCCAGTCACCAGCAGGCCAAGCTGCGCCCCTGGCAATACCGGCGCCGACAGCGTGTCGGCCAGGCCGAGTTCGACCCAGGTCTCCGGCGCCCGAGCGGCAGCCGACGGCGCGAGCAGCGCCGCCGCCGCGTCGCGCATGGCGGCGCTGGCGAAGCTGACGCTGGCGCCGCCGGGCAGGCTGAGTATTGTCGCATTGGACGCTGCGGCGCTGGCCACGCCCGGGTACAGCCAGCGTATGCCGGCGATGTCGGAGGCGTCGAGCCCGTCGTTTTCCGGCCCGACATCCTCGTTCATCACCGCCGCCGGATCGGCCGAGTGGGCAAGCCCGAGCGCATGGCCGAACTCGTGCAGCGCCACCTGGTAGAACGAGGTCGCGGTGCCGGCATAGGTCAGCGCCCCGCCGCCCGCCGCGAACAGCGCCTGCGCCGACGGGTCCTCGAGCCGGATCACGACGTCGGGCTGCAAGCTGCCGGAGCTGCCGCGCCACGTCGTCTCGCCCACCTCGCCGCCGGCATTGCTGCCGGCGAGCGTGCCGGCACCGCCGTCGAGCAGCCCGAAGCCGATCCTGATGTCGGCGCCGGCGCTGCCGGGCGGCAATTCCACAAGTTGCAGGCCGGAGACCCCCGCCCACCGCGCCACGGCGTTGCGCACGACCGCCTGCTGCGCGGCGTCTAGCCCGCCGCTGAACGGCGTCGCGCCATCGCCGGCCAGCGTGACGTCGGCGAAGCTCCAGCTGACGACGTCGCCCGCCCAGGCGACGCCTTCCGACGCGAAACTGATCATCTTCGAACTCCGCTCGCTGATGCGGGTGATGTATCGGGCGCGCCGGCCGCAGGGGTTAATTTTGCGATTTTATTTGGACGATTCTCAAAATATTTACCAAATCGTAGCCGGCCGGGACCGCCGGACATGCGATGGCACTCAATGACACTGCCAGGAACGGCGCCAGGCGGGCAGTGTGACGTCACGGCGGCTTCGTCCCAAGCCGTAACCGGACGGACGCACTCAGCCGGGGCGATGACGTGGCAGGTCTTGCGCCGTCCGAGGCGACCCACTAGGAACGGCGTCCGAGTGACGGATGGGCGCGTAGCTCAGCGGGAGAGCATCGCCTTGACACGGCGGGGGTCACAGGTTCAATCCCTGTCGCGCCCACCATCCTTGTCGCCGCGCATCGCGTGCGGCCGGCCTTGTCGCCGCCTCAAGCGCGGCCGGCGCGCAGCATCCAGCGAGGTTTCATGATCGCGCTCATCCTGCTCGTCTTCGGCGCCCTGAGCTTCGCCTATGGCGTGTACCGCGCCGCGAGCCACGGCGACGATGAGGATGCCGGCAATGCCGGGCCCTGGATGCTGGGCGGCATCGCGCTCGCCTTTACCGCCGGCCTGGTCAAGATCTTCGCAACCGGCGCCCTGGCCGGGTCATAATCCCGTGCCGCTCGGAGTGGAAATCCACTCCGGGCGATGATGCTCGCCTCAGCCCTCCCTGCCCTGCCGCTTGCGCCCATGCGACAGCTCAGTCACCACGCCGTGCAGGGTGCGAAGCTCCTGCTCCGTCACCTCGCCGCGCTCGAAGAAGTGTCGCAGGTTGCGCACCATGCCCGGCCGCTTCGGCTTGTTGTCGAGGAAGCCCGAGGCGTCCAGCTCGTCGATCAGGTGGCCGAGGAAGCCCTCGAGCTCGCCTTTGCAGGCGACGCGGGTCTCATGCGTCATCAGCCGGCGCGGCGGCGTCTGGTCCTCGGCCGACCACCACTCGTACGCCATGACCATCACCGCCTGGGCGAGGTTGAGCGACATGAAGGCGGGGTTGAGCGGGTAGCGGATCAGCGCGTCGGCGGCGGCCATGTCGTCGTTGTCGAGGCCGGCGCGTTCGGGGCCGAACAGGATGGCGCAGCGCAGGTCGCGCGCGGTGACGGCGCGCAACTCGGCCGCGGCGCCGCGGGCGGTGAGCACCGGCTTGATGATGTGGCGCGGGCGCGGGCAGGTCGCGAACACGCGGTGGAGGTCGGCCACCGCCCCGTCGACGCTGTCATAGAGGGTCAGTGCGTCGAGTATGCGGTCGGCGCCCGAGGAGTTGGCCCAGGCGCGCGGCTGCGGCCAGCCGTCGCGCGGCGCGACCAGGCGCAGGTGGAACAGCCCGCCATTGGCCATCGCGCGGGCGACGGCGCCGATATTGTCGGCGAGTTGCGGACGCACCAGGACGACGACCGGGCTGTTGCCGATCGGGCCGATCTCGGCGCCACCGTCGCGGCCGGTCATCGCCTGCCTAACCCGTCGGGTGCGCGGTGAGCCAAGCCTTCGCCCTGGCGAGCTCCTGGCGCTGGTTCGACGCCGCCGCGGGGGGCGCGGCGCTTCACGGAGCGGTCTCGTTGGCGACGCGGCGCCAGGTGGTGCCGGCTGGCCCGTCCTCGAGCTGTATGCCCTGGGTCGACAGGGTGGCGCGAATATGGTCCGCCTGCGCCCAGTCCTTGCGCCCGCGGGCGGCCAGGCGCTCGGCGATCGCGGCCTCGATGACGCTCGCGTCTGTCCCGCCATCGCGACGCTGCTCCGGCGATCGCTGCAGCAGGCCGAGCAGCGCCGCCGAGGCG
>CAXTSD010000077.1:2626-8977 GCA_964246775.1 uncultured Acetobacteraceae bacterium
GTGCTGCATCGCCGCGCCGCGCCTGCCCGGCGAGGCGATGCAGCACCGCGAGCGCGAGCGGCGTGTTCAGGTCGTCGCACAGCGCGGCGAGGAAATCCTCGTCCGGCGGCGTGGCCGAGGCCGGGGCCAGGGCGGCGGCGGCGTCGAGGCCGCGATACAGCCGGTCGAGCTCGCGTTCCGCCTCGCCCAGCGCCTCGAAGCTGAAATCGAGCGTCGCGCGATACTGGGTATGGAGCAGCAGCAGCCGGATCGCCTCGGCCGGCGCCTTGGCCAGCACGTCGCGCGCGGTGAAGAAGTTGCCCCGGCTCTTGCTCATCTTCTCGCCGCCGGAGAGCAGCATGCCGCTATGCACCCACAGGCGGGCGAAGCCGCTGCCGGGAAACGCGCAGCAGCTCTGGGCGCGCTCGTTCTCGTGGTGCGGGAAGATGAGGTCGGTGCCGCCGCCGTGGATGTCGAAATCCTGGCCAAGATAGCGCCAGGCCATGGCGCTGCACTCGATGTGCCAGCCGGGACGGCCACGGCCCCAGGGACTGTCCCAGCCCGGCAGCTCCGGACCGGACGGCTTCCACAGCACGAAATCGCCCGGCTCGCGCTTGTAGGCGGCGATCTCGACGCGGGCGCCGGCGAGCAATTCATCCGGGCTGCGGCCGGACAGCGAGCCGTAGGCTGGATCCGACGCGACGTCGAACAGCACGTGACCAGCCGCCGCATAGGCGTGGCCGCGCGCGATCAGCCGCTCGATCACCTCGATCATCTCGGCGATGTGGCCGGTCGCGCGCGGCTCCACATCCGGCGGCAGGATGTCGAGCGCCGCCAGGTCGGCCTCGAAATCGGCCAGCGTGCGGGCGGTGATAACGGCGATCGGCTCACCGAGCGCCGCCGCGCGGGCGTTGATCTTGTCGTCGACGTCGGTGACGTTTCGCACATAGGTGACGCGCGGATAGAGGCGACGCAGCAGGCGCACCAGAACGTCGTAGACCAGCATGGCGCGGATGTTGCCGATATGCGCGAGGTCGTAGACGGTCGGGCCGCAGACGTAGAGGCGGACATGCTCCGGGTCGAGCGGCGCGAACGCCACGCGGGTTCTGGTGCGGCTGTCGTGGAGCGCGAGGCGCATCTACCCCGCGTCCCGCAACCGTCGCAGCGTACGCTCGCGGCCGATCAGCGGCAGCAGGGTGCGCATCTCCGGCCCCTGCTCCTCGCCGGTCAGGGCAAGGCGCAGCGGGTGGAACAAGGCGCGGCCCTTGCGGCCGCTCGCCTGCTTGAGCGCCGATGTCCAGTCGGACCAGCTCGTCTCGCCCCAGGGCTCGGCCGGCAGCGTGGCTGCCGCCTGCCCGAGGAACGCCGCCTCGCCCTCGGCCTGGCCGGGTGGGATGTCGCCGCTGACGACGTCCCACCACAGTCGCGCCTCGGAGAGGCTGTCGAGATTGCCGCGCACCGCCTGCCAGAACGCGCGGCCGGCCTCGGCGGGCAGGCGGTCGCGCACCGCCTCGTAGGACAGGCCGTGCAGCGCCCGGCGATTGGCGGCGAGCAGCTGGGCCATGTCGAAGGTGGCCGGGGCGTGCGAGATGTGGGCGAGGTCGAACCGCCGCGCCAGCGTGTCGAGGTCGGCGGGTTCGGCGGCGTGCGACGTGCCGAGGCTGGCGAGGTAGCTGGTGATCGCGGTCGGCTCGATGCCGTCGCGCCGCAAGGTGCGCAGCGACAGGCTCTCGATGCGCTTGCTGAGTTTTTCGCCAGTCTGTCCGGCGAGCAGCGGCAAATGGGCAAAGCTCACGCGCGCGGGGTTGCCGCCGAGCGCCGCCCAGAGGTCCATCTGGATGCCGGTGTTGGTAACGTGGTCCTCGCCGCGGACGATGTGGGTGATGCCGGTGTCGATGTCGTCGACGACGGAAGTAAAAGTGTAGAGGAACGTGCCGTCGGCGCGGATCAGCACCGGGTCGGACAGGCTGGTGAGCTTGACCAGGCGCCGGCCAAGGGTCGCGTCCTCCCAGGAGAGGGTGCGATCGGACAGCTTGAAGCGCCAATGCGGGCGCTTGCCGTTGGCCTCGGCGCTGGCGCGCTGCGCCGCGGTCAATGCCAGCATCGCGCGGTCATACACGGGCGGACGGTTCTGGCGCAGGCGCTGCTCGCGTTTCGCGCGCAGCTCCTCCTCGCTCTCGAAGCACGGATACAGCACGCCGTCGCGCTTGAGGCGTTCGGCGGCCTCGGCATACAGGGCGAGGCGCTCGGACTGGCGGAACATCGCGCTCCAGCCGAGGCCGAGCCAGGCGAGGTCCTGCTCGATCGCCGCCTCGTATTCGGGGCGGCAGCGCTCGGCGTCGGTGTCGTCGAGGCGGAGCAGGAACTCGGCGCCGGCGGCGCGGGCGACCAGGGCATTGGCGAGCGCGGCGCGGGCATTGCCGACGTGCAGATAGCCGGTGGGCGACGGAGCGAAACGCAGCTTCATGGTGCCGGAAGATTCATGCTGACAAAAGGCTGGGCTGGCAGGGCAACGATGGCAAGACCTCAAGCAGGGCTGATGATGGCGTTGAGGGGCGCGACTTGCGGCGGCTTGGCCTCGGCGCCACCTGTTCGCGGCAACGGGGGGGGGGATCCTGATGAAAAATCTTGCACGTCTGGTGACACGCGGTCTGGGCGGCGCAGCGCTGGTCCTGCTGCTTGGCAGCGCGCCGGCATTGGCGTGGCGCGGCGGACCTTACGGCGGCCACTTCTATGGCGGCCACGGCTTCGGCTATCACGGCTTTCGCTACGGCTACGGCTATGGCGGCTTCAGGGGCTACGGTTTCAGGGGTTACGGCTTCAGGCCGGGCTACCGGTTCGGCTACGGCTACCCGTACCGCTACGGCTACCCGTACCGGTTCGCCTACGGCTATCCTTACGGCGCGCCCTATGCGTCGCCTTACGGCTACGGCTACGTGCCCTACTGACCGCTTCCCGGTCCGACCCTCAACCGTCAATCGATGGTTCGCCGCGCGGGTCAAGCGTGCGCCAGTCGCGTTCCGCGTCGCTCGCCGCGCGGTCGGCGAAGTCGCCGAGCTCGGTGCCGGAGCGCCAGCCGGCCTCGGCGGCGTCGATGATCTCGGCGTCCTCGCCGTAGGCGAACCAGGCATCGAGCACCGCGCGCGCCGACATCCCCGGCGCCCGGCAGCGCTCGAGGCTGTCGCGGACATAGGCGCGGGCGAAGGCGTTGGCCTGCATCAGCGTCGGGAAGCCGCCGATCTCCTCGACGACGTTGTCTTCCGCGCCTCCCGAAAGGTCGAGGATGCGGACGCGCCAGCCGCCGGCGGGCGCGAACAGGTCACTCATCACGGGCTGCCTCCGCCTCGCCGGCGGCGCGCCCGCGTCCGTCGCGCAGCAGGAACTCGCGCCCGACTTTTACGCGCGGCTCGCCGTCGTAGGCCACGATATCGGCGGTGGCGTAGGTCTCCGGCCAGGCGTCCGGCAGGAAGCTGCCGGTGCCGACGACGTCGATCGGCGCCCGCGCATCGGCCATGACGCGGCACTTGTCGACGCCGAAACCCGACGAGGCGACGATCTTCACCGCCGGAAACCCGGCCGCGTCGAAGGTCTCGCGGGTGCGCCAGACCGCGGCCGCCGAGACCCCGGTGCCGACGAGATAGCGCAGCTCGGCGTCCGACCGGTAGCGGCGTATCGCGCCCGGGGCGTGGCGTTCGAGCACGGCGTAGCTCTCCTGAGGATCAAGCGTCTCGAGAAAGCGGCCGCCATGCGTGTCGAGCCGCACCGAGAGCTTGCCGGCGGCGGCGAGTTCGGGAAATCGGCGGGCGACGGCGAGGCCGTCCGTCACCTCGCGGCCAAAGTAATCGGTGAGCACGGTGAGCGGCTCTTCGGGATAGGTCTCGACGAACATCTCGGCGGCGCGGACGGTGCTGCCGGCATAGCCGATCAGGGCGTGCGGCATGGTGCCGAAGCCCTTGGCGGCGCCGAAATAGTGCGCCGTGCCGTCGGTCGCGTTGCCGGAGAAGCCCCTTGCCCCCTCGGCCTGCGCGGCGCGGCCGCCGACCGCTGCGGCATAGGCCATCAGCTCCTGCATCTCGGCGCCGGCGCAATGGCGGGCATCCATGGCGAGGAACGACGCCGCCGGCAGGGCGGCGCACATCTGGTAGGCATTGTGCGCGGCGACGCAGGCCGGCCCGAGCTTCTGAAGCGCCAGGGTTTCGAGATCGGCGAGCTGGACGAGGCTGCCGGTGAGATAGACCAGCGGCTCGCCGGCGCCGACCCAGGCGCCCTCGTCGTGGGTCAGCTCGATCTCGAAGTCTTGCCCGCGCGCCGATGCGACCTGCCTCAGCCAGGCCAGCATCAATGCCGGCGCCGAGACCACCGGGCGGCGCATGAACATCGCGTAGGTGACTTGGCGATCGCCGAAGCGGCCGACGATACGCTTGGTGCGGTTGAAATAGGCGTCGGTGCGGGCGGCGATGTCCTCGTCGAGGGTCATGCGAGACGGGCCAAGGCGGCGCCCTGTCCGCCGCGCGCCTCGGCGCGCTGTCCGGAGCGCGCCTCCTGAACGCGACGTTGCTTGAGTTCGCCGGCGACCAGAAAGGCGAGCTCGAGCGACTGCTCGGCGTTGAGGCGCGGATCGCAGAACGTCTCGTAACGCCGGGCGAGGTCCCGCTCGGTCAGGCGATGCGCACCGCCGACGCACTCGGTCACCGGCTGGCCGGTCATCTCGACATGCACCCCGCCCGGACGCACGCCCTCGGCGGCGAACACGTCGAAGAAGCCGCGCACCTCGGCGAGGATGGCGTCGAACGACCGGGTCTTGAGCGGCGGCGCACCGGGCTCGCTGGTCGCGATCGTGTTGCCGTGCATCGGGTCGCACAGCCAGGTCAGGCGCTTGCCCTGCCGGCGCACCACCCGCAGCAGCGGCGCGAGCTGCGTGCCGACGCGGCCCGCCCCCATGCGGCTGATCAGCGTCAGGCGGCCGGGCTCGTCGTCGGGGTCGAGGATGTCGATCAGCCGCAGCAGGTCATCGGGCGCGGTGGTCGGCCCGACCTTGAGGCCGATCGGATTGCGCACGCCGCGCAGGAACTCGACATGGGCGCCGTCGGCTTGGCGGGTGCGGTCGCCGACCCAGAGGAAGTGCGCCGAGCAGTCATACCAGTCGCCGGAGGTCGAATCGACGCGCGTGAGCGCCTGCTCATAGGGCAGCAGCAGCGCCTCGTGGCTGGTGTAGAACTCGGTCTCGCGTATCTGCGTGGTGTTGCCGCTGCTCATGCCGCAGGCCTGCATGAAGCCGAGCGTCTCGTCGATGCGGCCGGCGAGGTCCTGGTAGCGGGCGGCGAGCGGCGAGCGGGCGACGAAGTCGAGGTTCCAGCGATGCACCTCGTGCAGATCGGCATAGCCCCCCGACGCGAAGGCGCGCAGCAGGTTCATCCGGCCGGCGGACTGGAAATACGCCTGCTCCATGCGCCCGGGATCGGGCGTGCGGGCGCTCAGGGTGAACTCCGGGCCGTTGATGACGTCGCCGCGATAGGACGGCAGGCTGGTGTCGCCCAGCGTTTCCGTCTCGGCGGAGCGCGGCTTGGCGAACTGCCCCGCCATGCGGCCGATCTTCACCACCGGCACGGTGGCGCCGAAGGTCAGCACGACCGCCATCTGCAACAGCACGCGAAAGCTGTCGCGCACGATGTTGGCGTTGAAATCGCCGAAACTCTCGGCGCAGTCGCCGCCCTGCAGCACGAAGGCGCGGCCTTCGGCGGCTAAAGCGAGGGCGTGCTTGAGCCGCCTCGCCTCGCCGGCGAAGACCAGCGGCGGATAGGCGGCAAGCCGCGCCTCAGACGCCGCGAGCGCCGCCGCGTCCGGATAGACGGGGGCCTGCCGTATCGGGCGACTGCGCCAGCTCGCCGGCGACCACGCGCGCGCGTGCCTCTCGGCGGCCGGTGCGTCCGGAGCGGGATTGGGCCGATGAACCGTCATGCGTCGTGGTCCCTGATCGCCGGGAGGCTCGCCCGCCTGCAATCGCAGGCGACAGAGGCTTGGCTGTGTTAACCGCATCCTAACCAAAAGGCGCAATCATCGTCTGCATGACGCGGCGACAAAGCCGGCCAAGCCGCCGCATGCCTGCCCTGACGTCTCGGCCCCCCGACCGTGCGGCGCCTGACCTTTCGGCAGCGGCCGGTGGCGGCTTCTCTGGCGTCTCGTCGCGTGCCACAAGCGTCCGGTATGCCGATCGTTGATGGGAGCTGAGGGTATGGCCGGCTGGCGACGTCTGACGCATTCCGCGCTGTTAGCAGCACTCGCTCTGTCCGGTTGCGCGTCACCGCCCTCGCCAGGCCTGCATCGCCTGGGCGGCCGGGGGCGGGGGGGGGGGGGGGGGGGCGGGGGGTGGGC
>CAXTSD010000078.1:0-8971 GCA_964246775.1 uncultured Acetobacteraceae bacterium
CTGCAAGACTAGCCAATAGCAAAGCCGTCACGCGCCCTGGCCTCACTCCCACTCCAGCTCCGCGTAAGCGGTCGTGACGTTGCGCGCATGATAGTCGTCGAACAGCAGCCAGCGGCCACGCTCGCCCTGCCCGACGCTGGCGACTGCCTGCTCGATCGTGCCGCCGCGCCGCAGCACCGCCCGGGTGCCGTCGCGGAGCGTCGTGAGATAGCGCAGCATCGGCTGGCTCGCGTCCGGCCAGCCGACGGCGACCGGGCCGTGGCCCGGTATCGCGCGGCCAGGTATCGCGCATCGGTCGGCGCCGGGCGCGCCCATCGCCTGCAGCACGGCGATCCAGCCGGGCAGGCTGCCGTCCAGCGCCGGAATGCGCTCGACGAACAGCAGGTCGCCGGTCCACAGCAGGCCGCTCGCGTCGTCGATCACGCTCAGATCGTTGTCGGTATGCGCGGTGGCGTGTGCGGCGAGGCTGAGCCGGCGGCCGCCGAGATCCACCACCGCCCCGGTCGTGACCAGCTCGTTCGGCATCACGACGTGCGTGCCTTGCGCGAGCGGCCCGAGCGCCTCGTTGAAGCCGCGCTGGTAATACGAGGCGCGCTGCGCGAGCGAGCCCGGCAGGTTGTGATGGCCGATGATCCTCGGCGCATCGGCAAACGCGGCGGCGCCGAACACGTGATCGGGATGCATGTGGGTCATGATGACGGCGATCACCGGCAGCTTCGTCCTCGCGGCGATCGCCTCGCGCAGCCGCTCGCCCCACAGCCGGCAGCCGCCAGTGTCGATCACCGCGACCCCGGCGGCGCCGATCACGACGCTAGTGTTGGCGATCGCGCCGAGGTTGGCCGCACTCGCCTCAGCCTGCTCGCCGTGGCTCACCAGCACGCCGGGGGCGATCTCGCGCAGCGCCAGCGCCGCACCGGTCAGCGTCTCTGCATAGGCGCGCAAGCCGGGCAGGCAGCACAGCCCGGCGAGCACGCCCGATTGGCAGACCAGCCGGCGGCCGAGCGCCCGCCGCCCGCTTGGTGGCACAGATATCATCGCCTGCGCTCCTCTCAATTCGGCGCTTGCGGTCCAACTCGTCGGCACGGCACGATGGACCGGCGAAAGGCGCGGGGCGCGGCGATGAACATGATCGTTCTGATTTTCACGGCCTGCGCCCTGGCGAACCCTGGCGCCTGCGAGGAGAAGCGCCTGCTGCTCGACTCAAACGGCTCGCTGCGCAGCTGCATCATGCAGGCGCAGCCCTATCTCGCACAATGGGCCGGCGAGCACCCGAAGTTGCGGGTCTCCAAATGGCATTGCGCCTGGCCGAATGCCGGCGAGGAAAAGACCTGAACTTTGCCGACCTGCCGCGTTTGACGTTCGCCGAGGCGTCGCGCCGAAGCGATCACAATGGCCCGAACGGGCGATGGGAGGTTTCGTGGTGCGTTCGGTGATGCTCGGGCTTGCGCTGGCGGCACTCTCTGTTGCGGCCCACGCCGCTGACGCACCCGGGGACGCCGCACCCGGGGACGCCACGCCCGGCGACGCAGCAAAGGGCGAGAAGGCGTTCGTGGTCTGCCGCGCCTGCCATCAGGTCGGCCCGTCGGCGCACAACGCCGTCGGCCCGGTGCTGAACGGCATCGTCGGCAGGCCCGCCGGCAGCTACGCCGGCTACAACTACTCGGCTGCCAACAAGGGCTCCGGCATCATCTGGACGGTTTCGGAGCTGCAGCAATATCTCGCCAACCCGCAAGGTGTCGTGAAGGGCACCAAGATGATCTTCGCCGGCTATCCGCATGATCCGCAGAAGGTGAACGACATCATCGCCTATCTCAACACCTACGGGCCGGACGGGCAGAAGAAGCCGTGATCGCTTGCTGAGCGCCCGGTCAGGCGCTCGTCACGGCAGCAATTGGCGCAGCCGCCTGCCGGCGGGGGTCGCCAGTTCGGACGTCTCCAGCGCCTGATCGTGATCGGCATTGGCGGCGTTGAACCGGTCCTCGACGATCTTGAGATACTCGGCCTTGTTCAGCGCGTGGTGCTTGTCGGCGTCGGCGCTGCTGAATTCGGCGGCGCCGAGGCGGTGGCCGAGCTCCTTGCGGCTGAGCGTGCCGTCGTGGTCGACATCAAGCTTGTCGAACTCATAGGCAGCCGCACTCTTGATCTCGGCGAGGTCGAGCGTTCCGTCGTGGTCGAGATCGTATTCATGCCTGTCGTAGCCGGCTTGCAGGCTGTTCGACGGCTTTTCCGCCGACTCGGCCCGCGCCGTGCTGGCGGTCGGCGCGTGCGTCGTGCCGGGCGCCTGCGCTTGCGCCGTCGCGGCGACGATCACAAGCGCGGCGGCAGAACCTGCAAGTTTCCGCAACATGGCTGCTCCCTCGGCGCGCGATCAGCTTTGCGTCTTGGCGGCGAGCGCGTCCAGACCGCTGTCATAGATGCCCTGGATCGCCTTGGTCGCCGCCGCATCCGAGGCGCCGTGCGCCTTGAAGCTGCCGGTCCAGGAGATCGTCGAACCGCTGCCCTTGCCGATGACCGACAGCGTCGAGTGATAGTCCGAGACCGGCAGCGGACCTTTCAGTATCGTGTAGGCGTAGTGCCGGGCATCGTCGCTGCGCTCGGTCTGCTGCTCGACCAGCGTGCCGCCGCCTTTCAGCGACAGCGTGCGGACTGGCGCGCCTGGCGTCTTGCTGAGCACGCATTTGCTGATCGCCGGATGCCACGCGGCGATGCCGCAGAACTGCCCGATGGTCTGCCACACCTTGTCAGGGCTCGCCGCGACATCGACCGTCTTTTCCGCAGTCAGCGCAAACGCCGGGCTCGCCGCCAGCATGCCGGCCAGCGCCGCCTCGATTGCTCGGATCCTCATGGCAAACCTCCCTTGATAAGTCCCCGGCCTGGCAAGCGACGCCGGCCGGCTACTTCTGGTTGTCGAGCGATCGAAACCGCCTGGCCTCAGGCACGCCGAGCCGGTGCGGGACGACGTATCGTTTCGTCGGCGTTCCGGACATGGCAGGCGCCCGCCTGCCATGTCGCGGATCAGCGGCCGTTGGTATGCGCGCCGGGTTGGCGGCCGGCGGCGCGCGAGACAAAGACTCTGATACCAGGGGTCGCGATCTGCGAGCCCTGGTATCAGACCTGGCTCGGCGTCTCGTCGCTCGCCACATCGTTCACGATCGGGGCTGCGGCGCGAGGCTTGCGCGTGTTGCCCGGCGTCCCGGCGGCGGCTTGCGTGCCGGACGGTCTGGCGCGACGCGCGCTCGACGACTTGGCTGTCGGCGACTTTGCCGATTTCACAGGCGGCGACTTCGCCGATTTTACGGACGGGGGGCTCGCCGAATTAGGGGGCGGGGCGGTGGCGCCGGTAGCGGGGCGGGCGGTGGGCGCCGCCGGCCCACCCCGCTTTGTGCGCGGGGGCGTGTGCGCCGTATTTCGCGGGCGGCTTGTTCGCCGACGCGGCGCCACCCTTGGCCGCGCGAGTCAGCTCGCGATTCTTGGCGCGCAGCGTCGCCACCGTCTGTTCGAGCTTCTGCAACTGGGCGCGCAGCTCGTCCTTGCTGATCTTCGGCGCCGGCGCCGCCGCTTGCGGCTTGTCGCTGGCCTTTGCCGCCGATGCCGGCGTGCGTGTGCGGCTTGCGGCCGCAACGCGGCCCTTCGCTCGCGTCTTGCCCGCCGTCTTGCTTGTCGTTGCTCGCGCCATAAAGATGTACTCCCGTCATCGATAAAAACCGCAGCCGGGCGATTGCAGTGGCGTCACCCGTCTCGACGCTTTGCGACTCCGTGCGCGAAACGTTCACGATCATCTAGGGCTGGCTCGTGAGCAGCGCAATTGTCAATCTGCAAATCCGGTCAAATTGCCGACATTTCACCCAAATCGAGAATGGCGTCACGCGTGCTCCGCCGAGTAACTTCATCGGTGCGATGCTTGCCTGCCGAATGACTTTCGCCCTGCTCGGGGGCGGAACCGGGCGAGCGCCGCCTGAAAGATCGGGAGACGCATCGGATGCTGACCAGAACGGCGATCTACGAAGGAACGATACGCGCCGGGCACGAGGACGAGTTCTTTCGTCGCGTGCGCAACGAGCTCGAGCCGTTATGGCGGCGTTTTCCGAACGTCCTCGCGGTGCGCGTGCAGCGCATGCGATCGGCGGATGCCGACGCGCGGCCGATCGCGATGATCCTGGAGATGGATTTCGCCGATCGGGAGGCGATCGACGCCTGCCTCGCCTCGCCGATACGGCCGGCGGCGCATGCGGCGACGCTGGAAGTGATGAAGCTGTTCGATGGCCGCTTCTTTCACCTGATCGCCGAGGCCAGCGTGCTCGCCCCCGGCTGATCGGGCGAACGCCGCCGGAATTCTCCGCCGGCCGATCACGCGGCGTTCAATTGACACGACGCGCGGACCGGCATGGATGGCGTGAAGCGTCGCCCCAGGGGCGGCGCGCATCACGAGGCAGGAGGCGGACGCATGACGCTGCAAGGCAAGGTCGCGCTCATCACCGGTGCCGATTCCGGCATCGGCCAGGCGACGGCGGAGGCGTTCGCCAAGGCCGGTGCCGATGTCTGCATCACCTATCACACCGACGAGCAAGGCGCCGAGATGACGCGGCAGCGCGTGACCGGGGCGGGCCGGCGCGCCATCGTCCTGCAATGCGACGTCGCCGATCCCGCCGCGGTGCAGGACGCGTTCGACCGCACCGTGGCCGAGCTTGGCACGCCGGACATACTGGTCGCCAATGCCGGCGTCGGCATGGGCGGCGTGCCGGTCGCCGAGATGGACGACGCGAAGCTGATGACGGTGCTGAAGACCGACCTGGTGGCGCCGCTCTACTGCGCCCGCGCATTCGTGAAGTTGCGCAAGCAGGCCGGCGGCGGCGGCCGGCTGGTGTTTATCGGTTCGGTCGCCGGCCACCTGCCGGCGCCGGGGAGCGCGCCGTACGGCATGGCCAAGGCGGGCGTGAACTCGCTCGTGCGCAGCCTGTCGCGCGAGGTCGCCGAGGACCGCATCAACGTGAACGCGGTCGCACCTGGGCTGATCGAGACGCCGATGACGCAGCAGCGTCTCGACGATCCGGCGGCGCGCCAGAAAAGCATGCAGGCGATCCCCTGGGGCCGCCCCGGCCAGCCAGAGGAGATCGCCGGCCTCGTCACCTTTCTCGCCTCCGACGCGGCGGACTACGTCACCGGCCAGGTGCTAGTGATGGATGGCGGCCTGACGATGCAGTGGGGCGGCGCCTAGCAGTATTTAGAAAGCAAGGCCAGGGCGCCGCCCTGGACCGGGCACCCATCGCACTCGTGCGATGGAACCCGACGCTGCGGGCGAGCGCCCCCAGACCGGCGTCCGTTTCGGAGTCTCCCCGCTCCGCAATGAAACTGAGGACCAAAACAACTGGATTTTAAAGGCTCCGCCTTTAATCGGGGTCAAGGGGCAGACAGCCCCTTGCCTTGCCTTGCCTTGCCTTACTTCGCCGACATCTCCCCTAAAGCAGATCGTCAATCCTGATCGGCAGGTTGCGAATGCGTCGCCCGGTTGCGTGATATACCGCGTTGGCGATCGCGGCGTTCATGCCGACGACGCCGAGTTCGCCGACGCCTTTCATGCCGAGCGGGTTCACCAAGGCGTCCTGCTCCTCCACCATGATCACCTCGACGGCGCCGATGTCAGCGTTTACCGGAACCAGATACTCGGCGATGTTGTCGTTGGTGTAGCGCGCCGTGCGCCGGTCGATCTCGGTCGCCTCGTGCAGCGCCGAGCTGATGCCCCAGATCATGCCGCCCATCAGCTGGCTATGCGCGGTACGCGGATTGATGATGCGCCCCGCCGCAAAGGCGCCGACGACGCGCGGCACGCGTATCTCGCGGGTTTGCGCATGCACGCGCACCTCGGCGAACTGGGCGCCGAACGCGTACGTCGTCACGTCCTGGCGCTGCGTGCCGCGCGAGATCGCCATCTGCCCGGCGTACAGCTTGCCGACGCTGTCTGGCGGCAGCCCTTTCGGGATATTCTCGGCATAGGCTTCGAGCGCGCCGCCGGTGACCCGCGCGAGCGCCTCGCCGAGCGGCTCGCTCGCGCCGTCCGGCCCGCACAGACGGCCGCCGGCAAGGCTCAGCGTGTCGGCGTCGCCCCCTGCAAACCGGCCGGTATTGCTGGTCGTGGCGGCGATCGCGATGCGGCTTCGCACCTCCTCGCACGCCAACGCGACGGCGTGGCAGATGCCCGAGGCGTGGCTTGATCCGGCGGCGAGCCCCGCCGGCGGCAGGTCGGTGTCGCCGATCTGCACGGTGATCCGCGCGAGCGGTAGGCCGAGCCGATCCGACGCGGTCTGGGCGATGATGGTGTGCGAGCCGGTGCCGATGTCCTGCGCCGCGATCCGCACCGTCGCCGCCAACCCGTTCGGGCCGTCGGCCCCGAGCAGCACCCGCGCCGCGCCGGGGCCGATATTGGCAGGGTAGGCGGAGGCGGCGCAGCCCCAGCCGACCAGCCAGTCGCCGTCGCGCATCGAACCAGGGCGCGGATCGCGCCGCGCCCAGCCGAACCGCACCGAGGCTTGATCAAGGCAGGCCATCAGCGAGCGCGAGGAAAACCGAAGCCCGGTCGCCGGATCGACAGGCGTGTCGTTCACCCGGCGCAACTCGATCGGGTCCATGCCGAGCGCCTCGGCGAGCTCGTCCATCGCCGCCTCGAGCGCGAACATGTAAGGCACGTCCGGCGGCGCGCGCATGAAACCCGGCGTGTTGCGGTCGGCGTGCACCACGTTGACCAAGGTCCGGATATTCGGGCAGGCGTATATTCGCGCCGTGGTCTCGGTGCCGGAGACGTTGTAGTCGGACGGCCGCGACGTCACCTCCCAGCCCTCGTGGCGGAACGCGGTGAGCCTGCCGTCGCGCGACGCGCCGAGCTGGACGTGGTGGCGGGTCTCGGCGCGGTAGGTGGCGATCGAGAAACCCTGCTCGCGCGTCGCGACGAGCTTGACCGCGCGGTTCAGCCGCCGCGCCGCGATGGCGATCCAGGCGGTGCGCGCCGTCGCCATGCCCTTGCTGCCGAAGGCGCCGCCGATGTGGCGCGACACCACGCGTATGCGCTGGTGATCCAGGCGCAACTGCTTGGCCAGCGCGCCGCGCAGCCCGTAGACGAACTGGCTCGGCTCGTAGACGACGAGGCTGCCGTCGTGCCAGACGCAGGTGGTGGTGAACAGCTCGATCGGGTTGTGGTGCTGCGTCGGCGTGGCGTAGCGCTGGTCGATCGTGACCGCGGCGGCGGCGAACGCGGCCTCGGCGTCGCCGACGCTGAAATCCTTGTGCTCGCCCGGCCCGCGCACCGCCTCGACGACGCCGGGGCAGCCAAACGTCGCCGACGGCGCCTGCTCGTCATACTCGACGCGGACGGCATAGGCGGCCTCGCGCGCCGCCTCGTAGGTCTCGGCGACGACGACGCCGATGATCTGCCCGTCATGCCAGATCTGGTTGGTCTGCATCGTCGTCGTCTCGCCGCCCGGGCCGTGCGGCGGCGGCGGCTCTGCCTCGCTTCCGACGTTCTCGTAAGTCAGTATGTCGAGCACGCCCGCCACCGCCTGCGCGGCGGCGAGGTCAAAGCGCCTGATGTGGCCGCGCGCAATGCTGCTGATGACCAGAAAGGCGTGGGCGGGGTTGGCGACCGGCTCGTCGGAGGCGAACAGCGCCTCGCCGGTCACCTTGGCGCGGCCCTCGATGCGCGGCACCGCGCCGCCGATGCCGGTCCAGCTTGCGTCATCCGGCATGGCGCATGTCCACGGCGAGCCGATGCTCGCGGCCGTTCACCTTGAGGCAGATGTCCATGCCCGTACAACTCCGCCGGCGCGGCGCTGTTCACTTGGTTGACGTGACGATGCGCCCGCGTCCGTTCACGAAACCGGAACCGCGGCACCTTCCGGCGCGGCGCCGCGGCGTGCCATAGGAGGCGGCATGCCAGATTTCCGGTTCCTGCACGCGGCGGACCTGCATCTCGACAGCCCGCTGCGCGGCCTCGAGGCCGACCCCTCGGCGCCGGCCGCGCTGATACGCGGCGCCACCCGCAGGGCGCTCGGCCGCCTGGTCGACCTCGCGATCGACGAGCGGGTCGCCTTCGTGCTGATCGCCGGCGACCTCTATGACGGCGACTGGCCGGATTACGGCACCGGGCTGTTCTTCAGCAGCCAGATGCGCCGGCTCGAGCAGGCGGCGATCCCGGTCTTCGCCATCCGCGGCAACCACGACGCGGCCAACCGGATGACCCGCTCGCTGCGCATGCCTCCGACGTTCGCGATGTTCGAGCACGCGGCGGCGCACACCCACACGCTGGAGGCGCTCGGCGTCGCCATCCACGGCCAGAGCTTCGCCAGCCAAGCGGTGACGGAAGACCTCTCGCGGCTTTATCCGCCGCCGCTGCCCGGCCTGCTCAACATCGGCCTGCTGCACAGCTCTGCCGCCGGCTATGCGGCGCACGAGAGCTACGCCCCGTGCGATCCGGCGCAATTGCGGCGGCACGGCTACGACTACTGGGCGCTTGGCCACGTCCACACCCGGCTGGTGCTGCACGAGGACCCCTGGATCGTGTTTCCAGGCAACATCCAGGGCCGCCACATCGGCGAGACCGGCGACAAGGGCGCGAGCCTCGTCCACGTCGCCGGCAGCCGGGTGGCGCGCGTCGAGCACCGCACGCTCGACGACCTGCGCTGGCGCCACGTCGAGATCGACCTCGCCGGCGCCGCCGACGAGGCGGCGGCGATGGCCCGCATCGGCGCCACACTGCACGAAGCACTGCGCGAGGCGGCGCCCTGCCACCTCGCCGCCAGGGTGACGCTGACCGGCGCCACCGCCGCGCACGCCGCGCTGTCTCGCGCCGGCCTGCGCGAGAAGGTGCTGAACGAGGCCGATCTCGGCGACCCCGAGCGCCGGCTCTGGCTCGAGGCGGTGCGCCTCCGCACGACCCCGGCGCGCCTGCGGGGTTCGGCCGCGCGCGTGCCTGACCACGCGCCAC
>CAXTSD010000079.1:0-7894 GCA_964246775.1 uncultured Acetobacteraceae bacterium
CTGCACCGCGTCGTGGGAATCCCCCCAATACGCGCTTTGTCCACGCGACCTAGTGTCCCGAACCAGAAGTTCGCCGTGCTCATTCGTGCTGGTTCGGGACACTAGCGCATTGTTTTCGTGGCCTGCTCATCCCAGAAGTTCGAAGGCGAACTTCTGGGGCAGGACATTAGTTGACGACGGGCGCAGACGCGTCGCTGCCCGCCGACGCCTCGGTCATTGTCTGATAGTCGCCATTCGGCAACCGGCACGCAACGCCACTGCCTTGCGTCGGCTGGTGCCCCACAATGTTTGTGCTCTCACGAACCTGCCTGCAGAACCGCGGTCCTTCGGCGTATTCGGCGCTGACGGGCGTGTATGATCCAAAGCTGCCGGAGGGACTATACCAGGTGACCGCCACACCGACCGGCTGGGTCGTCAGTTGTGCCAAAGCGGCCTGCGCGGCGGCGCAGTCGCGCTGGTCCGCCTGGCTTCCCGCGACGAGGCCGGTGATCAGGCCACCCAGCAAGCCGATGCCGGCGCCGATAGCCGCACCGCGGCCACCGCCCGCCGCGGCTCCAAGGCCCGCCCCAAGCGCTCCGGCACCTAAACCGCCGATCAGGGCGCCCGACAGAGCCTTCGGCCCCAAGGCCCTGCAGGCGTTCTGCGCGGCTTCCTGGGGTGAAGCATACGGTCGATTTGTACAACCCGAGCTGATTGCCATGGTCGATAGGGCACCAAGAAGCAAAGCCGTATGCGAGAGGCGGCCGCGTGCTTGCATTGCTGGTCGTCTTTCCCGGTCAGTGATAGTCGCGTCAGCGAGACGTGTTCGGTGTGGCGCTCAGGGAAAACATGACGTTTGACCCTCTGACGCCGATCAGTCCCAATAACGGCTTGCCGCCGTCGCCTCGCAGGGTGAGCGCCTCGGACGGACTATCCGACAAGATGCCGTGCGAGGTGTTGGCGTTGATCGTGCAGAGGCCTTGCCCGCCGGCATCGCACCTAGCCGTGCCCGCCAGGGCCGCCGTTCCCAGGCGCTCTATGCCGATCCAGCTATCGATGAGGTTCCCGTCGCTGTCGGCCAGCAACGAGAGGCGACCGCTCAGCGGCTGGTCTGCCTCCTTCAGGTCGATAACGTAGTCGCGGGCGGTGACCGGCAACGCGTTAGGGATCGTCAGGTCGGAACCGATGCCGCCGATCGTGGCGCTCATCGTCCCGAGCGCCCGGGTCCACAGGGCACGAGTGGTCTCGCGGATGTCCTCGCCGCCATTGACGTCGCCGTCCATGCCGAAGGCGTAGAAGACGCTGCTGCGCAGATAGGTGGCGAGCTTCCGGCCGAAGTTCACGGGCGGCTGAGATTGCGGCTTGAAGATCGAAGCCAGCTCGCTGTTCTCGGCAAGGTCGGAATAGATGATTGCACGGATGGTCACCTTCGTCTGAGCATAACGTGCGCCGTCCGACGATAGCGCGCCGATAAGCGCCTTAGTCGGTGGGCTGGCCGGATCAATGGTTGTCTCCGGTCGGTGGTGCTTGTCGTAGATATCGGAGAGCGCCCCCGCAAAGCCGCTGCCGAAGAAGCCCTGCTGGTCGTCGAGCGTCTTCAGCGGATTCTTGGTGAAGAACGAGTAATTCTTGCCCAACTTCTCGCGCTCGGCCGGGGTGTAGTCCGGCCAGCAGCCGGTCCACGCCTCTCGGCTCTCGCCGTGAGCGGGGGACAGTTCGACCACCGTCACGCGCTCACCCGGCACCAGCGTGCCCTTCAGCTTCTCAAACAGCTTGCCGGCCCAGTCCGTCTGGCCGTCCTGCATGAAAGCGTCATCCACATAGACGACCGTCTGGCGTACGGCTGGCGTGTCGCAGAACTTGGGGTCAAGCCCCGCCTGGCCGCCGAGAAAGCCCTGGGCCGATGCGGGCCCCGCCAGCGAGCAGACCACCATGCCCAAGATCGCGGCGAGATTTGACCCAAACGAATGCATTCAGGCCGCCAGCAGGCTCTGGATGGTGTCCGGCCGTGGTAGCGGCATCGCATTGAATTCGAACGGCGAAAGGGGCGCGTTCGCCGGCTTGGTCACCAGTTGCGCCCGGCCGCTCGCGCCGAGAAGAACGCGGGTCAGGGCCTCGCGGTAGATCGCGATGTTGGATCGCATCACCTGTTCGACCTCACTGGTCAGCGTGGCCTCATGCGACTGCAATTGCTTCAGCATGTTGAGTTCCGTCTCTACCGAAGCGGCCCTGGTCTTGGCGGCGTTCCGCCGGTCGTTAATCGTCTTCGTAAACTTTGCCTCGATGTGTCGTTGCTGTTCCGCGTAGCGTTTCCGCAGCGCCGCCCAGGCAGAATGCGCGCGGCTCCATTGCCTGGTCGCGGCGGCATAGTCGGGGTCATCATCGTGGGCAATGTAGGCGATGAAAACGCCCACGATCCACGCGGCCACGTTCGCCAGAAGACTGATGAGGACGTCGCGCATCGGATTGACGTCGGTCACGCCGACGTTGTTCAGCAGGCTGTGGTGGGCCTGGGTCGTCAGGATTTGCAACGCCGCCGCGTAACGCGAGCAGCCGGCCGCGGCGAGCACGATCAGAAGCGCGGCCGAGGACAGGCTCATATACCGCCAGTCGCGCGCTCGCTCGGCCGGCTCCCGGCTCTCGCCGAACCGGAAGCTCCATTGCTTCAACAGCTCGCCGTAGCCATGCGCGGCGAACGCCAGCAGCGCGCCCAGCAGCACCGTGCTCCCGGCGGCGATCGCCGGCACGCCGGTGAACTGAAGCAGCACGTCGTAGTTGATGAACCACTCAGCCACGCCGATGCAGGCGATGATCATGACATACCAGGGGGTGTAGCCGAACATCGTGGCCGAACGCCCCGAGTGGGCGTCCTGCAGGTCCTTCCAGCGCGTATACGATGTCTCCTTCAAGTCGCGCCGTCGGACATATTCGTCATTGGCCTCAAGCTTCTTCTCAATTTCCGCCAATTCCTCCTTGCGCCGCCGTTCGGCCTCTGCCAGTTCCGATTGTGCCTGTTGAACGGCATCAAGGCTGGCCGCCTTGGGCTGCAGCGCCGTATCGAACGCGCTGCGCGTCTGCCGCCATTCCGACATCACGAGCCTTACCGGTTCCATGAGGCTCAGCTTCATGCCGGCACTCATGCCGTTCTCGTCGATCGGAATGGTGCCGAACGCAGCCTCCTGCTGCGCCCACTCCTGTGCCTTCTCGGGCGTCAGCAGCAGGTTGCCGGCCCGTGACAATGGGAACGCGAGGGCGCGTTGCAGGGCGACGGCCATTGTCTTGGAAGCGTCGGCGCTGGTCGTCGTCGCCTGTTCGCCTGTCATTCGGGTCTCCAACTGATCAGCGTCGCCCGGCGGCGGATTGGGCTCAGAGGACCCGCTCATCGCCAAGCGGCTTGAGATGCAAGGGCTCGGGCTTGACCAGGGTGACCGGATGGACCTGCTCGGGCGCCAGCATTTGCGGCGCCTGATCCGGCACGTTCCGCGCCAGGGAGCCGGGGGCGGTGCGCTCGATGTCCTCCTCGGCCGGTGGGTTGAGCGGCAGCCCGGCATAGGGGGTGAGCGAGGCATCCGCGTCCGGCACCCTCTTCAACACCGGCGCGGCGTCCGCTCGCAGCCGTAGAACCTGGACCATGCTTGCGAGCCGCGGCGATGGCGCGCCGCGTCCCAGGCGAAGATAGGCCATCGGGACCACCCGTTGCTGGACCGCGGCCAGGTTCGCGTCGATGCCGGACGACACCAGAAATTCGACGCGGCGATTGCGCGCCCTGCCCTCCGCCGTATCGTTCGGCGCTACGGGCTGGCGCTTGCCGATCGCCACCTCACTGAGCTGGCTCGGGCGAACGCCGCGTCTAACGAGTTCCGCCATCACATTGGCGGCCCGACGCGCCGAGAGATTGATGTTGTAGGCGTCGGTGCCGATCGCGTCGGTGTGGCCCAGCACGCTCAGCGCCGCGTCCGGCACGTCCCGCCGCATGTTCTCGGCCAGCACGTCGAAGACGGGCCCGGCCTCGGCAATCGGCTCGTCGCTGTTGAAGGCGAAAAACACCCGCTCGTCAAAGACCACCCGGACCACCGGGACCGACCCTGTCATGTACGACACGGAATTTGGCGGTAGCACAAGCTGGTCGACGCGGGGCGGAGCGATGCCCTGCATGGAAGCCAGCCGCCTGAACCTTGCGATGCGATCGTCGTTTTCGACGCCCGCGGTCTGGTCCTGGGTGGCAAGACCAGGTCCGGATTGCTGCTGAATTGGCGGGCCGAGATAAGGCTGGACGCAGCCGGCGAGCGGCAGCAACAGGAGAATGGTGGCGAGCCTGAAGTGCATGATAGACCTGCTTGACGGCGCGCGTCACTCGCCGAGTGGTTTCATTGTCGTGCAAGAAACAACCCAAGGCAATCGCCATGTGGTTTCATCAACTGTCGCATTCGGGTGATGTGTCACCGGCGCAACAACACGGCGCTGACGGTCAGGTGCGCATCGGCTTAGAGCGCTTTCAGGCTGACCGTATCCGGTCAGCGCGCTCTAACCTGTTGTTTGGCGAGCAGTCTTACCGCCCGGAGTGAGTCCACTCCGAGCGGAGCTGCTCTAATCTGACGGGCAGTTCCGGAGCAACAATTCAACGGAGTTGGCTACCTGCGCCGACGCCAAAGAAACGGCCGGGATGACATGGCGCAGGGAACCAACGGTGTCGAAGCTGACGGAGGCCCCATGCTGCATCACAAACTCGACCTGCGCGGCGCCGAGCCAAGCCGTCAGCCGCAGGTTTTCCCCGGCCGGTAGCGGCCTGCCCCCGACCATCTGGACCGCCGCGATCCGCGCCGGACTTGCGACCGGCCCGGTGTTGACCTCCATGCCGGTTATTCCTCGCCTGTAGTCATCCTGCGACGGGGCGCCGTCGGTCCCGCTCGGCTGCACCGGGACGGCGATCTCGTATTTCAATGCCCCGCGCTCGCGTTTGAGGCATTCGAGGCCGACCGTGAAGGGCGTCCAGCGGTCAACCCCTGATCCTTGGAGTACCAGGCCACCGCGGACCGCCAACAAGGTCCATTTGACCCGGGAGACGACGGGGGTGTTCAGACCCAGGCTGTCGGCCTCGTCCTGGCTGATGAGATGCGTGCCGCCGGGCTGGGCCGCCGTCTCCATCAGGCTCACCAGCGCCGGATCAACGCCCATTTCGGTCGCGTAACCCTCCATGGCGAGGCGCAGGAGACCCGATGACGGCAGGCCGGCGTCGGTCATCGCGTCCGCGGAATTGCGCCCCACGACGCTGCCCGCCTGGTCCAGCGCGAAGCCCTGGAAAGCCATGGCCTGAGCATTGGCGCCACTTCCTTGCTGATAATCCCGCGTCTTGCCGCCCATGAACGCCAGCACGCAGGCGGACAAGCAGACGCCGTTGCCGACGTGGTAGGTCTTGGCCCCGCCGCTGGCGTCAGCAGCGTCGGCCTCCGTCCGGCCTACGGCCGTCCACATCCTGGTGCTCCGGCGTATTTCCCGGCCGAGCGCGAGGGCGGCAAAGAAGTCACCCCCTGGCGAATTAAAGATTACGCTCTCCTGCAGGCTGGCCGCATCCTTCCCGAGCGTCCCGAGGAACGCCTTGAATGCTTGCGGCGTCGCCAGCGTGATGACGCCGTCCGCGGCGATCCATTCGCAGCAGCTAACTCCCCCCGTTCCAACCAGCTTGAACGTCATGGTCGGGCCATCCGGCAGGCCAGCGTTCCGCGAGAGCTCGGCCGGTGAAGCGACGCGAGTGGATATCACCGTATCCGGTGCAGCCTGGCTGGCCGGCAGGTGCGGCAAGGGCGTGGTCGCCGGCAGCCCCATGAACAGCCTCTGCTCCGGCGTCAGCTCCTGTCCGAGCGCGGGCACGCAAGACGCGACGGCCAGAGTGACGCGCAGGACTGCGGTTCTGATTACTCTCATCGACGATACCGTTGCGATGGCACTCCGAGGAGCGCAAGGCTTTCGCGGCGTTGTCGGAGGGATATCGCAAAGAAGCGGCTCGCGCGCGCGTCACTCGCGCACGGCCTAATCCGACGGCTCGCCCGGTCGCGCCGCGACCTGCTCGACGAGGTGGCGCGCCAGCACGCCGCGATGCCCGCGCTCCCAGTGGTCCTCGGCGTCGCGTTCGGGCAGCCAGCCGGGCAGGCTCAGCATCAGGAAGCGCGACAGCCCGTCGAGCAGCGGCTCGTAGGTCGCGCGCAGCGCCTGCAACGCGGCGATCGCGTCCTCGCTCGCGTCCCATTGCAGCCCGGATCTGGCGAGCGCCGCGTCGAGGCGCGCCGCCGCCTCGGCCGGCAGCCGGTCGCCGCCTTCGGACGCCGAGGGCGCGAGCTTGAACGAGCGGGTCAGCTCGACGACGACCTGCCGCATCATCTCGAAGGTCATGCGCGCCTGAAACGGGCTCAACCCTTTCGCGCCCACCATCAGCAGGGCGCAGCAATCGGTGACCGCGGCGATGGCGGCGAGCCAGGACTGGTTGTCGTGCTGCGAACGGTAGAACACCAGCATCGGATAGGAGAGATGGCCCTCCAGCAGTTCCGCCGCCCACACCTCCCAGTCGCGCAAGAAATCGTTCAGCTCGGGCAGACCCCCGGCATCGGCATGGCGGCAGAGCAGCGCCACCGCCGTCGGCGGCGAGCCGGCGCGGCTGTCGAGCTGGATGATCAGCGCCTCGCGGCGCGAGAACAGCTGGTGGATGAGCGGCAGGTAGCCGATCACCACGGCGATGAAGCCGAGGCCGATGCCGGCTTCCAGAACCGTCGCCAGCCTGGCGACGCCGGAGTGCGGCACGACGTCGCCATAGCCGAGGGTGAAAAAGGTGACGCCGCTCATGTAGACCTGCTCGACCAGGGGTGAGGCGCTGTGCTTGCCCGCCGCCGCCGGCTGCAGCGTCCATTCGAGCACGCCGAACCCGACGATCAGCGCCGCCGCCCAGGAGCCGAACAGCCCGAGCATCGACAAGGCGCCGAAATGGCTGAGGAAGCCGGCGCGCCCGCGTTCGGGCAGCAGCCCTGCGGCGGTCAGCGAGGCGGCCTTCCAGAGGCCGCGGAAATACACCACAGCGAACCGCATCCGGCGCTGCACCCGCCTCGGCAGCAGCATCACCTCGAACGCATCCTGGAGCACGAGAAAGATCAGCAGAACGGCGCCAACGCCGGTCGCGATCGCCTCCAGGCCCTGCCACTGCTCATCCGTCACCTTGGCGACCCCGACCTTTGACCTTGACCACGCGCCCGCGCTCGAACGCCGCTTGCCTCTGCCTTATCGAAGCTCGCCGGGCCAAGGCCAAGCGTGAGCGGCGCCGGGCTTTCCTCGGCCCCGCCCGATCGCCATGTGGTTTCGCATGGAGTTCACCGAGGCTGAAATCGAGCGCTACTCGCGGCACATCCTGCTGGCCGAGATCGGCGGCGTCGGACAGGCGCGGCTGCGCGCGGCCCGCGTGCTGGTGGTCGGCGCCGGCGGGCTCGGCTGCCCGCTGGCGCTGTATCTGGCGGCGGCGGGCGTCGGCACGATCGGGCTCGTCGACGACGACGCGGTCGAGCTGTCCAATCTGCAGCGTCAGGTGGCGCACCGGACCGACGGCATCGGCGAGCCCAAGGTGGCAAGCCTCGCCGCCGCGCTCGCGGCGCTGAACCCGCTGGTCCGGGTCGAGCCGCACGCGCTGCGCCTCGATGGCGGCAACGCCGGCGGGCTCATATCCCGCTACGACTTGGTCTGCGACGCGACGGACAATTTCGTCGCGCGCTACGCCATCGCGGATGCCTGCGTGCGCGAGCGCCGAACCCTGGTCAGCGCCGCGGTGCTGCGCTTCGAGGGCCAGCTTTCGACCTTCAAGCCGCAGGCGGGGCCGGCGCATCCCTGCTACCGCTGCCTGTATCCGGAAGCGCCGCCGGACGGGCTCACGCCGTCCTGC
>CAXTSD010000079.1:7904-8951 GCA_964246775.1 uncultured Acetobacteraceae bacterium
CCGCCCCCCCGCCCCCGCCGCGCCCCGCGCCCCGCGCCCCGGGGGGGGCCCGCCCGGTCCTGCGGCGAGGCGGGGGTGTTCGGCGCCGTGACCGGCGTGATGGGCACGCTACAGGCGACCGAGGTGATCAAGGAGCTGCTCGGCCTTGGGCAAAGCCTGTCCGGCAGGTTGCTGACCTGGGATGCGCTGGAAGCACGCTTTCGTGTGATCGCTTTGCATCGCGATCCCGGCTGCGCATCATGCGGGCCGCCCGGCCAGTCAGGCGGGCCGTCACCCGCAAGCGAGGAGCCGTGCCTTGTCCGCTGAACCGCTCGGCATCCTGCTGCTCTCCGGCGCCCATGATCGGGCGCACTACGCCTTCGTGCTCGCCGCCGCGGCGGCAGCGCTCGGCCGCAAGGTCACCCTGTTCGCGGCCAATGCCGGGGTCAGGGCGCTGCTCGCCGACTGGTCCGGGCTCGACGACGTGGGGCGGGATGCGGTGCTGCGCCGTCGTGGCGTCGCCGGCTTCGGCGAGTTGCGCGAGGCGGCGCGCGACACCGGCGTCGTGCTCTACGCCTGCGAGGCCGGGCTGCGCGGCGAGTCGATCACGCCGGACGCGCTGTGGGATGCGGCCGAGGTCAGCGGCGTCGCGAGTTTTCTCGAGGCAATCGGCGGCGGCCAGGTGATCTCGCTGTAGAGGCGCCCGGTTTCGGACAGGTTTCGGCCAGGGTCGGCTGTCGGCGGCCTTGACCCCGCCGGTCCGGCTTGGCACCACGCGCCATGCTTCGTTCCTCGATGCTGGCACCAGGCCTCGCGCTCGGCGTGGCGCTGTGCGCCTGCCCGTGCCGCGCGCAGTCGAGCGCCGCGCCGGCGGCGTTGTCTGCGCCCTCCGTCGACCGCCCCGGCCACACCCACTCCGAACTCGGCCACCCTGGCGTGCGGCGCGGCGCCGCGCATAGCCAGACGCCCAGGCCCGCGGCGCCGAAACACGCGCATGCCGTTCCGGTGGCGCATGCGAAGCATCCGCTGAAGCAGCCGCCCCATCCCACGCCGCATCCCGAGCCGCAC
>CAXTSD010000080.1:0-8949 GCA_964246775.1 uncultured Acetobacteraceae bacterium
CGGGCGCACGCCCGGCGGGGGGCGCGGCCACACCCCGTCGAGCAGCACCGCGGCGACGCCGCAGCAGATCGCCGCGTCGCCGAGGTTGAACACGTAGAACGAATGGCCCCAGGCATGGGCGTGGATGAAGTCGACCACCGCGCCGTAGCGCAGGCGGTCGACGATGTTGCCGAGCGCGCCGCCGCCGATGCCGCCGACCGCCAGCGCCACCGGCAGGCTCTCGGCCCGCCACAGCCACAGCCCGAGCACCACCACGACGGCGAGCGCCACCGCGGCGAGCAGCAGCGGCCCGCCGCCGCCGCCGGCCTGCAGCAAGCCGAAGGTGATGCCCTGGTTCCACACCATCGTCAGGCTGAGCACCGGCAGGATGGCGACGCTGCCGCGCTCCGGCAGGGCAAGCCGGTGCAACACCCACCACTTGGCTGCCTGATCGGCGGCGAGCACCAGCACGGCGGCGAGCAGGCCAGGCCAGGCGCGCCGCAGGCCGCTCACTCGGCCGCCGCGCGATAGGTGACGCCGCTCTCGACGACGTCGACGCAGCGCCGGCACAGCGTGGGGTGATCCGCCAGGCCGCCGACCTCGGCCAGCACCCGCCAGCAGCGCGCGCACTTTCCACCTTGGGCGGGCTCGACCGTCACCTCCGTCGCGCCGGACACGACCGATACCGACGAGACGACCGCGAGCTCGGCCCAGACCTCCGGCTTGAGCATGCTCCAGACCGCCGGACCGCTCGGCAGGCCGACCCGCGCCTGCAGGGACGCGCCGATCCGCTTGTCCCGGCGCAGGCGTTCCAGCGGCAGCGTGATCGCCGGCAACGCCTCGCGTATGCGGACCCAGTCCGCCGCCAGAGCGTCGTCCCGCCACTGCTCGGGGAGGTCGGGCAAGCGCTGCTCGTGCACGCTCTGCGTCTCGCCGAAGCGCGCCGTCCAGGCCTCCTCGGCGGTGAAGCACAGCACCGGCGCGAGCCAGGTGGCGAGGCACCGGTGCAGCGCGTCGAGCACGGTGCGCGCGCCGCGCCGCTTCGGGCTGTCCGGCCGGTCGCAATACAGCGCGTCCTTGCGCACATCGAAATAGAACGCCGAGAGGTCGCTCGCGCAAAAAGCGTGCAGCTCGGGATACACGCCGATCCAGTCGTGGCTCGCAACCGCGCTGGCGATGCGGGCGGCAAATTCGGACAGCCGGTGCAGCACCCAGCGCTCGAGCTGCGGCAGTTCGTCGTAGGCGACGATCTCGTCGGCGGTAAAACCATCGAGCGCGCCGAGCAGCCAGCGCAGCGTGTTGCGCAGTCGGCGATACAGCTCGCCTTGCTGACGCAGTATCTCGGGGCCGATGCGCAGATCCTCCGAGGTGTCGGCGTTCATCACCCACAGCCGCAGGATGTCGGCGCCCAGGCTATCCGTCACCTGCTGCGGCGCCACCACGTTGCCGAGCGACTTGCTCATCTTGCGCCCCGCCTCGTCGAGCACGAAGCCGTTGGAGACGATCGCCTTGAACGGCGCCGCCCCGCGCGTGCCCACCGCCTCCAGCAGCGAGGACTGGAACCAGCCGCGATGCTGGTCGGAACCCTCCAGATACAGATCCGCCGGCCACGGCAGGTCGCGCGCCAGAAGGGTGAAGGCGTGCGTCGAGCCGCTCTCGAACCAGACGTCGACCACGTCCATCACCTGCTCGAAGTCGTCCGGCTCGCGCCCCGGCCCGAGGAAGCGCTCGGGCGGCGAGGCGTACCAGGCATCCGCCCCCTCGGCGCGGAAGATCTCGACCACCCGCGCCATTACCTCGGGATCGCGCAGCACCTGCCCGGTCGCGCGCTCGACGAACACGGCGATCGGCACCCCCCAGGCGCGCTGGCGCGAGATGCACCAGTCCGGCCGGCCCTCGACCATCGAGGTGATCCGCCGCCGCGCCTGCTCGGGGACGAAGCGCGTGCCCGCCAGCGCGTCCAGCGCGCGGGCGCGTAGCCGCTCGGGGCCGTCCATGCGGATGAACCACTGCGGCGTCGCCCGGTAGATCAGCGGCGCCTTCGAGCGCCAGCTATGCGGGTAGCTGTGCGTGACGCTGCCGCGGGCGAGCAGCCCGCCGGCGGCGGCGAGCGCGTCGCAGACCGGATCCGCCGCCTTATAGACATGCACGCCGGCGAACAGCGCAACGCCCGGCAGGTAGCGGCCGTCGGCGGCGACGGTCTCCGGCACCGCGATGCCGTGCGCGCGGGTCAGCGCGAAATCCTCCTCGCCATGCGCCGGCGCCTGGTGCACCAGGCCCGAGCCCTGCTCGGTGGTGACGAAGTCGCCCTCCAGCAGCGGCACGTCGAAATCGTAGCCCCCGCTCGCCTCGGCCACACCGCGCAGCGGGTGAGCGCAGACCAGCCCGGCGAGCTCGGCGCCGGGATGGACGTGCAGCACGTGATGGGTGGCGATGCCGACGGCGGCCGAGACCGCCGGCAGCAAGGCAAGTGCCACGATCAGCGTCTCGCCGGCCCGCGCCAGCGAGCCGGCCGCGACGCTGTCGACCCGCACCAGCGCGTAGTCGATCGCCGCCCCGTAGGCGATCGCCCGGTTGCCGGGGATCGTCCACGGCGTGGTGGTCCAGATCACCGCCGCGGCGCGCTCGAACGGGCCGGGCGTCAGCACCGGGAAGCGCACGAAGATCGTGGTCGAGACGTGGTCGTGGTATTCGACCTCCGCCTCGGCCAGCGCCGTCTTCTCGACCGGGCTCCACAGCACCGGCCGCAGGCCGCGATACAGCGCGCCGTTGAGCAGGAAGCGGCCGATCTCCTCGGCGATCACCGCCTCCGAGGCGAAATCCATCGTCGCATAGCGGTTCGCCCAGTCGCCCTCGATGCCGAGCCGCTGGAACTCGGACGACTGCACCTCGAGCCAGCGTTGCGCGTAGGCCCGGCACTCGGCGCGGAACTGCAGCACCGGCACCTGGTCCTTGTCGCGGCCGGACTTGCGATACGCCTCCTCGACCTTCCACTCGATCGGCAGGCCGTGGCAGTCCCAGCCCGGCACGTAGCGCACGTCGTAGCCGGCCATGCGGCGGCCGCGATTGATCACGTCCTTCATTATCTTGTTGAGCGCGTGGCCGATATGCAGGTGGCCGTTGGCGTAAGGCGGCCCGTCATGCAGCACGAAGCTCGGCCGGCCTTGCCCGGCGCTGGCGAACCGTTCGGACAGCCGCCGCTCGGCCCAGCGCGCCAGCAGCGCCGGCTCGCGACGCGGCAGGTCGCCGCGCATCGGAAACTCGGTCCGCGGCAGGAATACGGTGTCGCGGTAGTCGCGGGCGGGCGGCTCGGTCATGGCGATGCTTATGGTGAGCGCGAACAGGTGAGGCAAGCGATCAGCGTGATGCCAGCACCGTCCTCGCCTCGGCGGCGTCGAGCGCGATCTGCGCCTTGAGCGCGTCGAGGCCGGCGAATTTCTGCTCGTCGCGCAGGAAGCCGTGCAGCGCCACCGAAATCTCCTGCCCATACAGGTCGCCCGCGAACTCGAACAGGTGGACCTCGAGCCGGCTCTCGGTGGTGTCGGCGACGGTCGGCCGGCGGCCGATATTGGCGACGCCGCGATTGACCGTGCCGTCCGGCAGCCGCACACGCACCGCATAGACGCCGCGCTGCGGCTCGAGGTGCCGGCCGAGCGGGATGTTCGCGGTCGGAAAGCCGATCGTCCTGCCGCGCCGGTCGCCGGGCGCGACCACCCCGCGGATCGCCCACGGCCGCCCCAGCGCCGCCGTCGCCCGTTCGGGATAGCCGTCCTGCAACGCCCGGCGTATGCGCGTCGAGGAGAGCGGCCCGGACGCGTCCATCAGCGGCTGCACCGAGGTGAGCCCGATGCCGAAGGCCTCGGCGCGCGCCGCCAGGAACGCGGTGTCGCCGCCGCGCCGGTGACCGAACGCGAAGTCCGGCCCGCAGGCGAGGTGCTTCGCGCCGAGTCCACCGACCAGCACGTCGGTGATGAACTGCTCGGCGGTCAGGCGCGAGAACGCGGCGTCGAACCGCAGCTCGTAGATCTCGCGCACGCCGAGTGCGGCGAGCGCCGCCGCGCGCTCGGCCGGGAGCGACAGCCGGAACGGCGGGTCCTGCGGCCGGAACAGCTCGCGAGGATGCGGCTCGAAGGTCAGCACGGCGAGCGGCGCGTCCGGCCGCGCCGCGTGCGCCGCGCGCACCAGATGGGCGTGGCCGAGATGCACGCCGTCGAAATTGCCGAGCGCCACGGTGGCGCCGCGCGCTGACTCCGGCACGGCACGCCAGTCGGTATGGATCGGCATCGCGCCTCGCGCTAGTGTCCTGCCCCGGACATTCGCCTTCGAACGTCCCGGATAAGCAGGCCGATAAAGCCTCACTCGCCGGCCGCTATCTCGGCCAACCGGCGCGCCGACGCAACCGCCGCCGATCCGACACATTCCGTCTCCCGGAGGCCACACCACATGGACGACGCCGAGGCCGCCGGCCGGCTCCTGCTCGCCGGATTTGCCGATCCGCGGCATCGGCTGCCTGGCCTGCCCGAGGCGCTGCGGCCGAGGACGACAGCAGCCGCCTACGCCATCCAGCGCATGCTCGCCGAGGCGCTCGGCGAGATCGGCGGCTGGAAGGTCGGTGCCGCCGGCCCCGAGCAGCCCGCCGCCTGCGCCCCGATGCCGGCCCGCCACATCATGCCTTCGCCGGCCAGGTTGCCCGCGGCGACGTTTACCGAGCGCGGCGTCGAGAGCGAGATCGCGTTTCGGCTGGCGCGCGACCTGCCGGCCCGGGCCGAGCCGTACGACGCCGCCGACATCATGGGCGCGATCGCCGCCGCCCATCCGGCGATCGAGATACTGCAATCCCGCTTCGCCGAGCCCGATGCGCAGGACCCGCTCTGTGGCCTTGCCGACCTGATCAGCCATGGCGGCTTCGTCTACGGCCCGCCGATCGCCGACTGGCGGTCGGTCGATTTCGCCGCGATGACCATTCACCAGACCGCCACCGGCACCGCCGATCGCAGCCGGACCGGCAATCCGGCCGGCGACATGACGCGGCTGATCGTCTGGCTCGCCAATGAGGGTGCGGCCTGGGCCGGCGGCCTCAAGGCCGGGCAATACGTCACCTGCGGCTCCTGGACCGGCAAGTCCTTCCCGCCCGCCGGCGGCCGCGCCGTCACCCGCTTCTCCGGCTGCGAGCCGGTCATCGTGGACTTCGAGTGAGAGACGTCGTCAGACCCGGTCGGCGAGCGGCACGAAGGCGACGTCCTCCGGTCCGACATAGTTGGCCGACGGCCGGATGATCTTGTTGTCGACCCGCTGCTCCATCACGTGGGCGCTCCAGCCGGCGGTGCGGGCGATCACGAACAGCGGCGTGAACATCGCCGTCGGCACGCCCATCTGGCTGTAGGAGACGGCGCTGAACCAGTCGAGGTTGGCGAACATCCGCTTGGTTTCCGCCATCACGCTCTCGATCCGCTCGGCGACGTCGAACCGGCTGAGGGCGCCGTTCTCCTCCGACAGGCGGCGCGCCACCGACTTGATCACCACGTTGCGCGGATCGCTGACCGTGTAGACCGGGTGGCCGAAGCCGATCACCACCTGCTTGGCGGCGACGCGGGCGCGTATGTCGGCCGCCGCCTCGTCCGCGCTCGCGTAGCGCTGCTGGATCTCGAGCGCGACCTCGTTGGCGCCGCCGTGCTTGGGTCCGCGCAGCGCGCCGATGCCGGCGGTGATCGCGGAATACAGGTCGGAGCCGGTGCCGGCGACGACGCGGGCGGCGAAGGTGGAGGCGTTGAACTCGTGCTCGGCATATAAAATCAGCGAGGTGTGCATCGCCCGCACCCAGCTCTCGCGCGGCGGCTCGCCGTGCAGCAGGTGCAGGAAGTGCGCGCCGATGCTGGTGTCGTCGGTCTCGACCTCGATGCGCCGGCCGTTCGATGACCAGTGATGCCAGATCAGCAGCATCGAACCGAGGCTCGCCATCAGCCGGTCGGCGATCGCCCGCGCGCCGGCCGGGCTGTGGTCATGCGCCTCGGGCAGGGCGCAGCCGAGGGCGGAGACGGCGGTGCGCATCACGTCCATCGGATGCGCCGCCGCGGGCAGGCTCTCGAGCACGGTGCGAACGGATGCCGGCACGCCGCGCCAGGCGCCGAGCCGCCGCTTGTAGGCGGCAAGCTCGGCCACGTTCGGCAGGTGGCCGTGCACCAGCAGGTGGGCGATCTCCTCGAACTCGCTGGTCTCGGCGATGTCGAGTATGTCGTAGCCGCGATAGTGCAGGTCGTTGCCGCTGCGCCCGACGGTGCACAGCGCCGTGTTGCCGGCCGCGACGCCCGAAAGGGCGACGGATTTCTTGACCCGCGGGCCGGCGGGCTCAGTCGTCTCGCTCATCGGCTCGGTCTCCGTTCAGGCGCTGTAGGCGAAGATGCCGGTGCGCTCGGCCGAGGCAAGCGCATGCTCAGGCATCGCGATCGTCAGCTCCGCCAGCTCGTGCGCCGCCAGCTCCGGCAGGCGTTGCGCCGCTTGCAGGAAGCGTCGCGCCTCCGCCTCGTCGAGCAGGTCGGCGGTCAGTATCTCGAATTTTCGCACGTAGTCGGCGCGCTGCCACGGGCTCGCGCCAAGGGTGTGGGCGTTGGCGACGGCGAGCTCGTCGATGATCGCGCGGCCATCACGCATGGTGATCGTGATCCTGCCGCCGAACGCCTTTATCGCCGGATCGGTCGCGTGGTAGCGCTCGGTCCACCGCTTGTCCTCGACGGTGCGTATCTTATGCCACAGCCGCACCGTATCGGGCCGGCGCGCCCGTTCCGGGGCGTAGGAGCGCACGTGATGCCAGGCGCCGTCCTGCAACGCTACGGCGACGATGTACATGATCGAGTGGTCCAGCGTCTCGCGCGTGGCGTCCGGGTCGAGCTTCTGCGGATCGTTGGCGCCGGTGCCGATCACGTAGTGGGTGTGATGGCTGGTCTCGATCAGGATGTCGGCGACGTCGTCCCAGTCGCCGACCTCGCGGCCCATGCGGAATGCGAGATCGATCAGCGCCTGGCTCTGATACTCGGCCGAATGCTGCTTCGTGAAGGTCGACAGTATCGCCCGCTTCGCCTCGCCCGGTCCTGGCAGCGGCACCACGTAGCGCGCCGCCTTGCCGCCGAGCATCCAGGCAATGACGCTGTCCTCGCCCTCATAGATCGGGCTCGGCGCATCCTCGCCGAGCATCGCCCGGTCGACCGCCTCGATCGCCAGCTTGCCGGCATGCGCCGGCGCATACGCCTTCCACGACGAAATCTCGCCCTTGCGGCTCTGCCGGGTCGCCGTCGTCACGTGCAGCGCCTGCTGCACCGCCTGATAGATCGTCTCGGCGGGCAGGCCAAGCAGCGTGCCGATGCCGGCGGCGACCGACGGGCCGAGATGGGCGACGTGGTCGATCTTGTGCTCGTGCAGGCAGATCGCCCGCGTGAGGTCGACCTGGATCTCGTAGCCGGTAGCGATGCCGCGCAGCAATTCGGCCCCCGAGCGGCCGGTCTGCTGCGCCGTCGCCAGCAGCGGCGGGATGTTGTCGCCCGGATGGCTGTATTCGGCGGCGAGGAACGTGTCGTGATAGTCGAGCTCGCGCACCGCGGTGCCGTTCGCCCAGGCGGCCCACTCGGCGTGCACGCGCACGTCCGGCCCGCAGCCGAATACGGTGGCGCCGCCCGGCCGCGGGTGCGCCAGCGCCTCGGCGCGCGCCGAGACGCCGGGCCGGCGGGTGACCGCGGCGCCCGCCCCCCCGGCGTTGTCGATCACCCGGTGCACGATCATTTCGGCGCCCTCGGCGTCGCTCGCGCCCGGATCGGCGGCAACCGCGGCGATCTTCCAGGCCAACTGGTCGGCGCGGGGCAGGCGATCGCTCTCCGGGTGGACCCGAACCTCGTGATCAATCATCGCATCGCCTCTGTTGTGCCGTGACATGCTGACACTACCGGCATCGTCGCGATCGCATAAAGCCCGGATGCCGCATGGCTGGGCAGAGCGACGCCGGCAAGCGACGACGCCCGGCGCTATCGCCGGTCATCCCGGCAGGTTAGCGCTTGAACGACGGCATGCGCCAGCGCAGCCCGCCATCGGCGGGCCCCGCCGGCCGGCCGCGACGATCCTCGACGAAGCCGAACTCGCGCATCAGCTCGGCGACCGCCAAGCCGGCGTTCAGCACCGCGGAGCTGTCCGACGCATAGCGCCGCCCGAACTGCTCGACGAGCAGCTGATGCACCCGGGCGACCGAGGGATCGCCCGCCGTCGTCGCCCGCATCACGGCGGCGATGCCGCGCTCGCTCCTCACCAGCGCCCGCAGCTCGTCGTAGCTCAGCCGGTCGAGGACCGAACCGGCCTCGCTGGTGTCCTGCCCGTCCATCCTGCGCTCCGAGTTGCTCGAACCGGGCGCATCATCCGCCGATCTGGTGAACGAAGGATTAACGGCCGGTTCGGGCGCGCCGGCAAGACGTGCAGGGCAGGCATTCCGTCCGCCCTGCGGGCCGCGACGCCGGGGTCAGACGAAGTTGGTCGTGCCGAGCGTCGACACGCCGGTCAGCGTGACGTGCGTGTTGTCGCTCAGGGTGAAGCTCACGCCGCCGCTGCCTGTGGTCGCCGAGCTGATCGCCTGCTGCACGGCGCTGGCGCCATAACCGACCAGCGACAGCTTGTCGCTGGCGCCGAGCGCCACGGTGTCGGAGCCGCCGGCGCGGCCGTCGATGAACTGGATCAGGTTGGCGCCGCCGCCGCCGCTGATCGTCGCACTGCCGGAGCCGGCGATGAACACGTCGTTGCCGGCGCCGCCGGTCAGCACGTCGCTGCCGCCGCCGCCGAAGAACGCGGCATTGGCGGTGAGCCCGGCGCCGGACAGCGTCTCGTTGCCGGCGGAGGCGACGATCACGCTGTTGGCGCCGGCGCCGGCGACGCGGATCGCGGCGCCCCCGCCGCCGCACCCCGGACCCCCCGCGCGGCCGGGGTTTACCACGCCGAGGC
>CAXTSD010000081.1:0-8863 GCA_964246775.1 uncultured Acetobacteraceae bacterium
TCCCCAAGCGGCGCCGCCGCGTCGGCCGCGGGCGCCAAGGCGGCGCCGGCCAACCCCAAGGCGGAGCCGGTCAGCCTCACCGCGGGCGCGCGGCCGTTGGGGCCTAAGCGCGCCGGCGACCCCAACGCCGATCCGGTCGCCTCGTCGGGCAAGCTGAAGCGCGTCGACGCGTTCGGCCATGTCGAGGTCCGCACGCAGACCGAGATCGTCACCGGCGACCGCGGCGTCTACGTGCCGGATACCGGCATCGCCCGCATCGTCGGCCACGTGCACATCACCCGCGGCGAAAACCAGCTCAACGGCGCCGCCGCCATAGTCAACATGAAGACCGGCGTCGCGACGCTGAGCGAAGCGCCGGGCGCCCGCGTACAAGGCCTCGTCGTGCCCAACTCGTCGACCCCGGACGCCGGCAAGCCGGATGCGAAGAAGCCGTCGGCAGGCGCATCCTTGGACAAGGAGAACACCGCACCGTGAGCCCACCCGATTTCAGCCCCGACTCCGGCCGCGACTCTGGCTCCGCCTCGCGTTCAGGCGCCGGCGGCCATCACCCGCTGCGCGTGCTGCCCGGCGGCGGCGGACTGGTCGCAAGCGGCATCGGCAAGACGTACAAGAAGCGTCCGGTGGTGCGCAACGTGTCGATCAGCGTGCATCGCGGCGAGGCGGTCGGCCTGCTCGGCCCGAACGGCGCCGGCAAGACCACGTCGTTCTACATGATCACCGGCCTCGTCCGCCCCGACACCGGCAGCATCACACTCGACGGCGCCGACATCACCGGCCTGCCGATGTACAGGCGGGCCCGCCTCGGCATCGGCTACCTGCCGCAGGAGGCGAGCGTGTTCCGCGGCCTCAACGTCGAGCAGAACATCGCCGCCGCACTCGAGGTCGTCGAGCCCGACCGCGACCGCCGCGACGTCATGCTCGACGAGCTGCTCGCCGAGTTCGGCATCAGCCACCTGCGCCGCACCCCGGCACTCGCCTTGTCGGGCGGCGAGCGCCGTCGCGTCGAGATCGCCCGGGCGCTCGCCACCCACCCGCACTACATCCTGCTCGACGAGCCGCTCGCCGGCATCGACCCGATCGCCGTCGGCGACATACGCGACCTCGTCGGCCACCTGAAGGACCGCGGCATCGGCGTGCTGATCACCGACCACAACGTGCGCGAGACGCTCGAGATCATCGACCGCGCCTACATCATGCACGACGGCCAGGTGCTGATGGAAGGCCGGCCGCACGAAGTCGTCGCCCATGAGGACGTGCGGCGGGTTTACCTCGGCGAGAGGTTCTCGCTCTAAAAGGCAAACAGGAAGGCCAGAGGCTTTGCCTCTGGACTCCATCAAAGGCGTAGCCTTTGAAATCCATTACTTTAAGCACCTTTACATTTACCGACAGACGCTCGCTTGTCTTATATATGGATTTTAAAGGCTACGCCTTTGATCGGGGTCCCCGCTTGAAGATGGGGGGCAGACAGCCCCTTGCCTTCCTATCTCCCAAAACTAAGACGACGGCATCCCATTTCCGACCGCGACGCAATTCCCGCCGGCGTGAAAACCATTTAAGCTCACGCCATGGCGATCGGCCCCAGACTGGTTCTGCGCCAGTCACAATCCCTGGTGATGACACCGCAACTGCGGCAGGCGATCAAGCTGCTGCAGTTCAGCAACCTCGAGGCCAGCGCGTTCGTCGAAGAGGAGCTCGAGCGCAACCCGCTGCTCGAGCGTGACGAGCCGGTGGAGCATGCGGCCGAGCGCCCGGCCCTCGACCAGATCCCGCACCCTGGCGACGCCGTCGCCGACACGGCGGAGATGGTGTCGAGCCAGACCATGCCGGCGGACAGCGCCTCGCCGCTCGATTCCGACCTCTCGGCGAGCTTCGAGGCCGAGGGCGGCAGCCTCGGCGACTACATCGGCAGCGGCAGCGGCAGCGGCAGCGGCGCACGCGGCTTTGAGACCGACGACCGCGGCATCGGCGACCTCGCCGAGATGCCGCGCGACCTGCGCTCCCACCTCGGCGAGCAGCTGCGCCTCACCTTCTCCGACCCGGTGGAGCGGCTGATCGGCGCCCACCTGATCGCCCTGCTCGACCCCGCGGGCCGCATCACCACCGACAGCGCCGCACTCGCCGAGGCGCTGCGCACCGACGTCGCCGCCGTCGAGGCGGTGCGGGCGCGCATGCTGCGCTTCGATCCGCCTGGGCTTTTCGCACGCGATCTGCGGGAGTGCCTGGCCGCCCAGCTTGCCGAGCGCAACCGGCTCGATCCGGCGATGGCGGCGCTGCTCGCCAATCTCGACCTGCTGGCGCGGCGCGAGATGCGGCGCCTGCAGTCGCTCTGCGGCGTCGACGCCGACGACCTCGCCGAGATGGTGAGCGAGATACGGGCGCTCGATCCGAAGCCGGCGAGCGCCTATGACGAGGCGCCGCTGCAGCCGGTGATCCCGGACGTGCTGATGCGGCGCGGCCTCAACGGCGACTGGCTGCTCGAGCTCAACCCGGAGACCATGCCGCGGGTGCTGGTCAACGACGCCTATCACGCCCGCATCAGCACCCGTCCGGGCGCCAAGGAGCAGCGCGAGGAGCGGGCGTTCCTGGCCGAGAAGCTGTCGACGGCGAACTGGCTGGTGAAGTCGCTGCAGCAACGGGCGCAGACCATACTCAAGGTCGCCGGCGAGATCATCCGCCAGCAGGAAGGCTTCTTCCTGCACGGCGTGGGCCACCTGCGGCCACTGATCCTGCGCGACATCGCCGACGCGGTCGAGCTGCACGAAAGCACGGTCAGCCGAGTCACCGCCAACAAGTACATGGCGACCCCGCGCGGCACCTACGAGCTGAAATACTTCTTCACCGCGGCGATCAGCGGCGTCTCGGGCGAAAGCCACAGCGCCGAGAGCGTGCGCCATCGCATACGCGCCATGGTTGCGGCCGAGACGGTGGCCGACATACTCTCCGATGACGCGATTGTTGCAGCCCTGCGTCGTGAAGGCGTGGACATCGCGCGCCGAACGGTGGCCAAATACCGCGAGGCGCTGCGCATACCAAGCTCGGTGCAGAGAAAGCGGGAGAAGGCTCAGCCGGCCTGAACAGGCCGCCGCCTCGCCCTGCCGCACCCTGACACAAGCGCAGGCCAACCGGAGGGCAAGACGCATGCAGATCACGGTCTCCGGCAAGCAGATCGACCTGTCGGACGCGCTCAGGACCCGGGTCTCAACCTCGCTCGACATGATCACCGGCAAGTATTTCGATCATGCCCTGGAGGCCAACGTCACCTTCAGCCGGGCCCGCAGCTTCTTCACCTGCGACATCAACGTGCATGCCGGACGAGGACTGACCCTGCGCGGCGAGGGCGAGGCGGCCGACGCCAACGCCGCCTTCGACGACGCCGCCGAACACATCGCCAAACGCCTGCGCCGCTATCGGAAACGCGTGAACGAACACGCCCGCGATCTCGGCAGCCGCGCCAAGCCCGAGGCGGCGCGCTCCTACGTGCTGCGCCAGGAGGACGACGCGCCGGCGAGCGATGCCGGTGCCAGCATCGCCGGCACCTACGCCACCGTGATCGCCGAGGCGCAGGCGGACATCAACCGGCTCAGCGTCGCCGAGGCGGTCATGCGCATGGACCTCGCCGACCAGAAGGTGCTGATGTTTCGCAACAGCGCCAGCGGCGAGCTCAACGTGATCTACCGCCGCACCGACGGCAACATCGGCTGGATCGACCCGAGCATCGCCCGGTAGATCCGGGCTGAGGCGGCGCGCCGACCCACCCCGAGGTCAATGCACCCGCAACGCCGCCAGCTCGTGCTGCTGGATTGCGGCGATCGCCAGGTCCTCGCCCTCGGCCACCGCCATCGGCGTGCCGTCGGCGGCGAAGATGCCGAAGGCCCTGACGCCGCTGTTCAGTGTCACCGGCTTCACGAACGCCAGTTGCGACACCCCGAGCGCTGAAAGCTGCTCGGTCGTCAGGTGGCGTATGTCAATCTGCTTTGCATCGTCGATCGTCATCGTTGACCTCCTGTGGCTGGCGTCCCTTGGCGTTCCGAATGGCAACGCCCGCGCCCCCGATCTACCGGCCCGTGTTGGCGGGCCCGTCTCAACCCGCCTGCTCGGCCTCCGCCTCCATGATCTGCCCACCGACGCCGGTCCCGCCATCGACCTGTCCGGCGCTCCTCGCGATGCGTATCTGCTTGACCTTCGGCTCCGGTTGCGGCCGCGCCAGATCGACGTGCAGCAATCCGTTGTCGAGCCAGGCGCCACGCACGTCGATGCCCTCGGCCAGCACGAAGGCGCGCTGGAACTGACGCGCGGCGATGCCGCGATGCAGGAAGATCCGGCCCTGCGTGTCATCGGTCTGACGGCCGCGTATCACCAGCTGGTTGTCTTCCTGGGTGATCTGCAGGTCGTCCATGGTGAACCCCGCCACCGCCAGGGTGATGCGCAGGCCGGTGTGGCTCACCTGCTCGATATTGTACGGTGGGTAGCCGTCCGACGCGGTCTTGGAGGCACGCTCGAGCATCTGCTCGAGGTGATCGAAGCCGAGAAACAGCGGCGAGGTGAACATGCGCGTGCTGGACAAGTCGGGCCTCCTCCTACGAGCGAGACGTCAGCCGGGCCCCGAAACAGCGACCCGGCATCGCCCAAGATCGGCGTTCCGCACGCCGATTTCAAGCGCGGCCGCGCCGGCCCGTCGCTGATCGACCCGGCTGATCGACCCGGTGATCGATCCGGCTGATTGATCCGGCGGGGGCGAAAAACTACATCCGGGCGATGAACGAGCAAATTGTCGCCCAGCCGGCGGTCAAGCCGGCAGAAGAGCCGGCGGCGCTGCCGATCCTGATCGTGCCCGACCGCACGCTGAAGGCGAAAGCCCGCCCGATCCTGCCGACGGACATGGCCGCCGTGCGCAGCCTGGTGCCGCGCATGTTTCGCACGATGTACGAGGCGCCCGGGATCGGCCTCGCCGCGCCGCAGGTCGGCACCCTGCTGCGGCTCGTCGTCGTCGACCTGATGGCGGACGACCGGCCGGAGCCGATCGTGCTGATCAACCCGACGATCACCGGCGTGAGCGAGGCGTGGGCGACGCGCGAGGAGGGCTGCCTGTCGCTGCCCAACCAGTATGCGGACGTCGCCCGCCCCGCCTCGGTCAGCGTCGCCTACCAGGATCTCGACGGGTCGAAGCGTCAGGTCGAGGCGGAGGGCCTGCTCGCCGCCTGCCTGCAGCACGAGATCGACCACCTCGACGGCGTGCTGTTCGTCGATCACGTTTCGCCACTGAAACGCAACATGCTGCTGCGCCGCCTCGCCAAGGAGCAAAAGGCCAAGGCGCCCGCTTGACAAGACGCTTGAGCAAGCCGCTGAGGCTGGCCTTTCTCGGCACCCCCGACTTCGCGGTGCCGGCGCTCGACGCGCTCGCCGCCGCCGGGCACGAGATCGCCTGCGTCTACTCGCAGCCGCCACGGCCGACCGGGCGCGGCCAGACGGTGAGGCGCTCGCCGGTGCATGAGGCGGCCCTGCAACTCGGCATCCCGGTGCGCACGCCGGCCCGGCTGCGTCGCGACGCCGCCGAACACGCGGCCTTCGCCAGCCTCGAGCTCGACTGCGCCGTCGTCGCCGCCTACGGCCTGCTGCTGCCGCCGGCGATGCTGGCGGCGCCGCGCCGCGGCTGCCTCAACATCCATGCCAGCCTGCTGCCGCGCTGGCGCGGCGCCGCGCCGATCCAGGCCGCGATCCTCGCCGGCGACGCACAAAGCGGCGTCACCATCATGCGCATGGAGGAAAGCCTCGACACCGGACCGATGCTGCTTGCACGCTCGGTGCCGCTCGGCCCCGACGCCACGGCGGCGAGCCTGCACGACGCGCTCTCCCGGCTCGGGGCGGACCTCATCCTGCACGCGCTCGATGAGCAGCCGGCGCCGGTGGCGCAACCGGGCGGCGCCACCTACGCGCCAAAACTCGGGCGCGACGATGCGCGGATCGAGTGGTCGCAGCCGGCCGCGGTGCTGGAGCGCCGGGTGCGCGCCCTCAATCCCTGGCCCGGCACGTTGACCACACTGAACGGCGAGACGCTGAAGGTGCTCGCCGCCAGCCTCGCGCAAACGGCGGGCGCCCAGGAACACGTACCCGTTCGCGTTCCCGACTGCGCTCCGGGCAGCGTGCTCGACGACCGGCTGACGGTCGCCTGCGGACAGGGCGCGCTACGTCTGCAGCGGGTGCAGCGCCCCGGACGCAGCGCCCTCGCCGCCGCCGATTTCCTGCGCGGCAGCCCGGTCGCCGCCGGAACCGTGCTCGGCTGACCCGCTTCGCGGTCAAGCTGGAATATGATGGCACCGGGTTCGTCGGCTGGCAGCGGCAAGGCTGCGAGCCGGAACGCGGCGTGTCCGTGCAGTCGGTGTTCGAGGCCGCGCTCGCCCGGCTCGCCGAGGATCGCCATGTCGCCAGCGTCGTCGCCGGCCGCACCGATGCCGGCGTGCATGCCGCCGGCCAGGTCGCGCATCTCGACCTCGAGCGCGCCATCACGCCGGCCCGGCTGCGCGACGCGCTCAACTTCCACCTCAAGCCCCATCCGGTGGCGGCCGTCGACGTCGCCGAGGTCGCGCCCGGCTGGAGCGCCCGCTTCTCCGCCGTCAGCCGCCGCTACCGCTACGTCATCCTAGACCGCGTCGCCCGCCCGGCGCTGCTGCGCGACCGCGCCTGGCACCTGCCGCACCGCCTCGACGTCGCCGCGATGTCGGCGGCCGCGAACCACCTCACCGGCCGCCACGACTTCACCAGCTTCCGCGCCAGCGCCTGCCAGGCAAAATCCCCGGTCCGCACACTCGACCGGCTCGAGGTCGCGCGCGACGCCGACCTCGTCGTGATCGAGGCCGAGGGCCGCAGCTTCCTGCACCACCCGGTGCGCAACATGGTGGGCACGCTCGCCCTCGTCGGCAGAGGCCGCTGGCGTGCCGATCAGGTCGCGGCCGCCCTCGCCGCACGCGACCGCGCCGCCGCCGGCCCGACCGCGCCGGCAAACGGGTTGTGCCTGATGGCGGTGCGCTACGCGGCCGACCCGTTCGCCTGACGACGTCCGGTCCACCCGGCGCGCCTCACACCAGCAGCGCCAGCAGCGTCGACAGCGCGAAGTCGATCAGCACCAGCAGCGTCGCCAGCCGCTTGTCGCGTTCGAGCGTCAACATCGCGGCGTACCATTCGAGCCAGATCGCCCAGCCGTACAGTATCAACCCGAGCGCCTCGCTGAGCATCGCCGGGCCATGCAGCAGATCCGGCAGTGCCACGACAAATCCCAAGCCGTAGCTGACGACGTTGCACCAGTTCCAGGCGACGATGTAGAGCGGCCAGCGCCGTTCGAGCCCAGCCCGACGCAGCACCGCGTGCGAGACCAGCGCGAAGCCGGCCCAGCCGACGACAAAGGCGAGCAGCTCGAGCAGGCCCGAATGCCAGGCCTGCGCCGGCTCGCCGGAAACCTGCCAGTCGACGGCGCGGGTGAGCGCGAACAGCAGCAAACAGACTGGTGCTGCGACGAAGCTGCGGCTGGCGGCGGCGAGGTCGCCGGTGAAACGCTGGACACCCTCGCTGCGCCCGCGCGCCAGCAGCGCCGCGCCGCGCAACCCGTCGGTCAGCGTCATGCCGGTGCGCCTGGCGAGGCGGCCGGCCCCGGCACGACCGGGACGCGCCTCATCCGAAAGCCGCCGTCACGGCAGAAAGCTCCCGATCACGTCGCGGTAGATGCTGGCGAGCTGACGCAGCTCCTCGACCGGCACCCGCTCGTCGGCGGCGTGCATCGTCGCACCCGTCAAGCCGAACTCCGCCACCGGGCAGAGCCGGGCGATGAACCGCGCGTCGGAGGTGCCGCCGCTGGTCTCGAGCCGCGGCGCGATGCCGGTCGCCCGCTCGACCGTCTCGGCCAGGCGTCGCACCGCCGGCCCTGGTTCGGTCAGGAACGCCTGCCCGCTGACGCTCACGTCGAGTTCGAAGCGCTCGGCGTGCTGGGCGAGGCAGGCGCCGAGCCAGGCCTGCAGGCTGTCGCCGTCATGGCGGTCGTTGAAGCGGATGTTGAGCGCCGCCCGCGCCGAGCCCGGGATCACGTTGGCGGCCGGGTTGCCGACGTCGATGCTGGTCACCTGCAGGCTGGACGGCTCGAACCACGCGGTGCCGGCATCGAGCGGCGCCGCGGTCAGCGCCGAGAGCGCCGCCAGCAGGCGATGCACCGGGTTGTCGGCGCGCTGCGGATAGGCGGCGTGCCCGCCAACCCCCAGCACGGTGAGACGCGCGTTCAGACTGCCGCGCCGGCCGATCTTGATCGCCTCGCCCAGGCGCGACGGATTGGTCGGCTCGCCGACCAGGCAGAAATCCGGCACCTGGCCGTGGCCCTCCATCCACTCCAGCACGCGCACCGTGCCGTCAGTCGCCGGCCCCTCCTCGTCGCCGGTGATCAGCAGGCTGATCGAGCCGGGCGCCGGGCCCTGCGTCAGCCGGTCCGCCGCCGCCGCGACGAACGCCGCGACGGCGCCCTTCATGTCGACGGCGCCGCGGCCGAACAGCACGCCGTCGCGCACCTCGCCGCCAAACGCCGGAACGCTCCACGCCTCGCCGGCCGGCACGACGTCGGTATGGCCGGCGAAGCACAGATGCGGCCGCTCGGTGCCGATGCGGGCGAAGAAATTGTCGGTGGCGCCGAAGCGCAGGCGATGCACCTCAAAGCCGAGCTGCTCCAGCGTCTCGACCAGGATCGCCTGCGCCCCGGCATCGGCCGGCGTCACGGAGGCGCAGCGGATCAAGGCCTGGGCAAGCGGCAGGGGATCGGTGACTAGCATGCGGGCGCACTATACAAGTCAGGGAAGCGAAGCGTAAGGCAAGGCCAGAGGCTCTGCCTCTG
>CAXTSD010000082.1:0-8850 GCA_964246775.1 uncultured Acetobacteraceae bacterium
CATCGCACGAGTGCGATGGGACCCGACGCCAAGGGTCGGTGGACCCTTGGATCCCATTTTCATGCCGGGGTCCAGGGGGACGGCTTCGTCTCCCTGGTGGAGCGCGAGGCAAGGCCTCGCTGCTTGCCTGCGCTGTGGCCCGATGCTAGACGCCGCGCACCGGCGACATCCGGTTTCACCCTGCAACGGAACCGCGATCAGTGGCCTCTGCTGGCTCGACCATCTCCTCCGGCGGCGGCCTCGTCGATCGCTACGCCGCGGCGCTTTACTCGCTCGCCGATGACCGCCGCGAGCTCAACACCAGTGTTCCCGAGATCGCCGCCCTCGGCCAGCTGATCGATCAGAGCCCTGAGTTGCGCCGGTTGCTGGCAAGCCCGCTGGTCGACATCAACCAGGCGCGCGCGGCGCTCACCGACATCCTGCACCAGCAGGGTTTCGGCAAGCTGACCCAGGACTTCGTCGGCGTCATCGTCAACAATCGCCGGCTTGCCGCGCTGCGCGAGATCGTCGGCGCGTTCGGCCGGCTGGCGGCTGCGAAGCGCGGCGTCGTGGTGGCGAAGGTGTCGACCGCGCATCCGCTGACCGCGGTGCAGCGCGAGCAGTTGCGCGCCAGGCTGATCGAGGCCGGCTACGGCAACGTCGATTTCGAGGAGCAGGTCGATCCCGGCCTGCTCGGCGGTCTCGTCGTGCGCATCGGCGCCAGGCTGTTCGACAGTTCGATCAAATCCCGTCTGCAGCGCCTGCAATACGCCATGAAGGGAGCCGCGTGATGGAGATCCGTCCCGCCGAGATATCCGAGATCCTCAAGCAGCAGATCGCCTCGTTTGACACCGAGGCGAACGTCTCCGAGACCGGGCAGGTGCTCTCGGTCGGCGACGGCATCGCCCGCGTGTTCGGCCTGCAGAACGTCATGGCCGGCGAGATGGTCGAGTTCCCGGGCGCCGGCGTGCGCGGCATGGCGCTCAACCTCGAGACCGACAATGTCGGCATCGTGGTGTTCGGCGACGACACGCGGATACGCGAGGGCGACACCGTCAACCGCACCGGCTCGATCGTCGACGTGCCGGTCGGGCGCGGGCTGCTCGGCCGGGTGGTCGACGGCCTCGGCAACCCGATCGACGGCAAGGGCCCGCTCGCCGACGTGACGCGCGCCCGCGTCGAGGTCAAGGCGCCGGGCATCGTGCCGCGCAAGTCGGTGCACGAGCCGATGCAGACCGGCATCAAGGCGATCGACGCGCTGATCCCGATCGGCCGCGGCCAGCGCGAGCTGGTGATCGGCGACCGGCAGACCGGCAAGACCGCGGTGCTGATCGACACCATCATCAACCAGAAGACGATCAACGTCGGATCCGACGAGAGCAAGAAGCTCTACACGATCTACGTCGCTATCGGCCAGAAGCGCTCGACCGTCGCGCAGATCGTGCGCACGCTCGAGGAGAACGGCGCGATGGAATACTCGATCGTCGTCGCCGCCACCGCGTCCGATCCGGCGCCGATGCAGTTTCTGGCACCCTATACCGGCTGCACGATGGGCGAGTTCTTCCGCGACAGCGGCACCCATGCGCTGATCGTCTATGACGACCTCTCCAAGCAGGCGGTGGCGTATCGCCAGATGTCGCTGCTGCTGCGCCGCCCGCCGGGACGCGAGGCCTATCCGGGCGACGTGTTCTACCTGCACTCCCGGCTGCTCGAGCGTGCGGCCAAGATGTCCGACGCGCACGGCGCCGGATCGCTCACCGCGCTGCCGGTGATCGAGACCCAGGCCGGCGACGTCTCGGCCTACATCCCGACCAACGTGATCTCGATCACCGACGGGCAGATCTTCCTCGAGACCGAGCTGTTCTTCCGCGGCATCCGCCCGGCGGTCAATGTCGGGCTGTCGGTGTCGCGCGTCGGCTCCTCGGCGCAGATCAAGGCGATGAAGCAGGTCGCCGGCAAGATCAAGCTGGATCTGGCGCAGTATCGCGAGATGCAGGCGTTCTCGCAGTTCAGCTCCGATCTTGACGCCTCGACCCAGCAGCTGCTGGCGCGCGGCTCGCGGCTCACCGAGCTGCTCAAGCAGCCGCAGTTCACGCCGTATCCGGTCGAGGACCAGGTGGTGGTGATCTTCGCCGGCACCCGCGGCTATCTCGACCGCGTCGACGTGGGCAAGGTCGGCCAGTACGAGCACGCGCTGCTGTCCGAGATGAAGTCGAGCGAGCCGGGCATCCTCGAGAGCATACGCAACGACCGCGAGATCAAGAAGGAGACGGAAAGCAAGCTCGCCGGCTTCCTCGACGGCTTCACCAAGCGCTTCGTAAGCTAAGCAAGATCGATGGCCAGCCTCAAGGACCTGCGCGGGCGCATCAACAGCGTGAAGTCGACCCGCAAGATCACCTCGGCGATGAAGATGGTGGCCGCCTCCAAGCTGCGCCGGGCGCAGAGCCAGGCGGAGGCGGCGCGGCCGTATGCCGAGCGCATGGAGGCGATGCTGAGCCGGCTCGCCGCCAACGTGCGCGGCACCCCGGGCGCGCCGAGGATGCTGGTCGGCACCGGCAGCGACCAGACGCACCTGGTGATCGCCGTCACCGCCGACCGCGGCCTCGCCGGCGCCTTCAACTCCGGCATCGGGCGGGCCGCCCGCACGCTGGTGCGTCGGCTGCAGTCCGAGGGCAAGACCGTCAAGCTGCTGGTCGTCGGCCGCAAGGCGCGCGACTTCCTGCGTCGCGAGTTCGCCGCCGACATCGTCGCCGACGAGCCGTTCGGCGGCGGCAAGCGCATCGAGTTCTCGGCCGCGCAGGCGATCGCAAAGCGCGTCAGCGACATGTTCATGGCCGGCGAGTTCGACGTCGCGACCATCGTCTACAACCGCTTTCACTCGGTGATCTCGCAGATCCCGACCGAGACCCGGCTGATCCCGCTGCCCGAGCCGAAGGACGAGGCTCCGGCCGAGGAGCAGGGGGGCGCCCGCGCCGTCTACGAGTTCGAGCCGGACGAGGAGACCATCCTCGCCAAGCTCTTGCCGCAGAACCTGGCGATCCAGATCTACCGCACGCTGCTCGAGAGCGCCGCCGGCTTCTACGGCGCGCAGATGCAGGCGATGGACAACGCGACGCGCAACGCCGGCGACATGATCACCCGCCTGACCCTGAACTACAACCGAACCAGACAGGCCAACATCACACGCGAGCTGATCGAGATCATCTCCGGCGCCGAGGCGCTGTGACGACGGTCCGCAACGAGGGGAACCAGCAATGGCCAGCAACAATGTCGGACGCGTCTCGCAGGTGCTCGGCGCCGTCGTCGACGTGCAGTTCGAGGGCGAGCTGCCACACATCCAGAACGCGCTGACCAGCCGCATCGGCGAGCTCGACCTGGTGCTCGAGGTGGCGCAGGAGCTCGGCGAACGAACCGTGCGCTGCATCGCGATGGACACCACCGACGGCATGGTGCGTGGCCAGGAGGTGACCGACACCGGCGCGCCGATCCAGGTGCCGGTCGGCCCGGAGACGCTGGGGCGCATCCTCAACGTCATCGGCCAGCCGATCGACGAGCGCGGCCCGGTCAACGCGAAGACCTTCTACCCGATCCATCGCCAGGCGCCGTCGTTCGAGGATCAGGCCGCCTCGGCCGAAATCCTGGTCACCGGCATCAAGGTCGTCGACCTGCTCTGCCCGTACCTGAAGGGCGGCAAGATCGGCCTGTTCGGCGGTGCGGGCGTCGGCAAGACGGTGCTGATCCAGGAGCTGATCAACAATATCGCCAAGGGACATGGCGGCGTCTCGGTATTCGCCGGCGTCGGCGAGCGCACCCGCGAGGGCAACGACCTGTATCACGAGATGGTCGATGCCGGAGTGATCAAGCTCGGCGAGAACGGCTCGACCGAGGGCTCCAAGGTGGCGCTGGTGTATGGCCAGATGAACGAGCCGCCCGGCGCGCGCTCGCGGGTCGCGCTCTCCGGCCTGTCGCTTGCCGAATACTTCCGCGACGAGGAAGGCCAGGACGTGCTGTTCTTCGTCGACAACATTTTTCGGTTTACCCAGGCAGGAGCCGAGGTCTCGGCGCTGCTCGGACGGATCCCGTCGGCGGTGGGCTACCAGCCGACGCTGGCGACCGACATGGGCGCGCTGCAGGAGCGCATCACCAGCACCAAGAAGGGCTCGATCACCTCGGTGCAGGCGATCTACGTGCCGGCCGACGACCTGACCGATCCCGCGCCCGCCACCTCGTTCGCCCATCTCGATGCGACCACGACGCTGAACCGCTCGATTGCCGAGAAGGGCATCTACCCGGCCGTGGATCCGCTCGACTCGACCTCGCGCTCGCTCGATCCGCGCATCGTCGGCGAGGAGCACTATCAGGTTGCGCGCGAGGTGCAGCGGGTGCTGCAGACCTACAAGTCGCTGCAAGATATCATCGCCATCCTCGGCATGGACGAGCTTTCCGAGGACGACAAGCTGATCGTCGCGCGCGCCCGCAAGATCGAGCGCTTCCTGTCGCAGCCGTTTCACGTGGCCGAAGTGTTCACCGGCTCGCCCGGCATCTTCGTGCCCGTCGCCGACACCATCCGCTCGTTCAAGGAGATCGTCGACGGCAAGCACGACGCCCTGCCGGAATCGGCGTTCTACATGGTCGGCACGATCGAGGATGCGGTGAAGAAGGGCGAGAGCCTCAAGCAGGCGGCGTAACTTGGTGCCGGTCGAGGTCGAGATCGTCAGCCCGGAGAAGCTGCTGCTCTCTCGCGAGGTTGACATGGTGGTGATGCCGGCGACCGACGGCGACCTCGCCGCCATGCGCGACCACGCGCCGATGATCACCACGCTGCGCGGCGGGGTAATTACCCTGCACGAGGGCGGCCGCGTCACCGATCGCTTCTACGTCGCCGGCGGCTTCGCCGAGCTGACGCCGGAGCGCTGCACCATACTCGCCGATACCGCGGTGCCGGTCGGCGAGCTCAGCCGCGCCGATGCCGAACGCCGCTTGGCCGCGGCGCAGCAGGCCTATGACGAGAGCGACAAGATGAACGTCGAGGCGGTCGAGGCCAGCATGGACGAACTGCAGTCGGCCCGCGCGGCGGTCGAGGCGGCGGAGGCGGCGTAGGCAAGCAAGGCAAGGGGCTGTCAGTCCCCCATCTTCAGCGGGGACCCCGATTTAAGGCGTAGCCTTTAAAATCCATTTATTCAGTCCTCGTGTGCCTCTCCGAGGCACGGATTATATATGTGATCTAAAGGCTTCGCCGAGAAAGAGGAGCGATTGACAACCAGCGGCACAGTTTAATGGACAAAGCTTTTTGGTTCTTTTTCTCGAAAAAGAACAGCTTTCGTCCCTAGCCTTGCTTAGCCTTCAGAACGACAGCCGCGCCGTTAATATCCAGTTGTGGTCGTAGACCGGGTCGAGCACCGGGGCGAGACGCTCCTGCGGCGAGACGGCGAACTGGTAGCCGACGCCGAACGCCGCGCGCACGCGGCCGCCGAGCTCGAAGCGGCCGAAGATGATGCCCGGCATCAGGAACAGCTGGTTCTTGCCGCCGCGCTGCTTGCCGCTCACCCAGACGTCGTCGTTGAGCTCGAACTCGGGCCAGAAATACTTCGCCACGTGCACCTGAAACGCGATGTTGGTCAGCCATTGGGTGCCGAGCTCGACCATGTTGCGCGTCGGGATGGCGAAGCCGCTGGTCGCCTGGATGTCGAACGCGCCCCAGCCTTTGCCGCCGGCGATCGACGGCGACAGCACCGTGGTGCGCTGGGTGAAGTGGCCGCCGCCGCCCGAGGGGGTCACCGAGAAGAAGCCGGTGACGATGGCATCGCCGCTGGCCTCGTTCTCGCTGAACAGGCGCTGCTTGACCAGGATCGTCGGGCCGTCGGCGAAGCCGTCGGTCTGCGCTCCGCGGACGTTGCGCTCCTGATACGGCACTGCGCCGATGATCACCTCATTGGTGGTCGTCGGGATCAGCTCCAGGCCTTTGCCGGTGTCGAAATTGTGCAGGCTGCCGCCGTTGGGCAGGTGCTCCCAGAACTGGTCGTAGCGCACCTCCTCCTCGAGCCGCGGCGTCACGGTGACGATCGGCGTCATCCAGTGCGGCTGGCTTCTCTGCGCTTCGTTCACCCGGTTGAACCAGTTGTCGAAATAGCCTGACAGACCGCCTTCCCGCGGCACCGGCGCCGGTTCGTTCGGCGCCGGAGTGGTGACCACGGGCTGCGATGGCCCGAGCGCCGACGGCGGCCTCGTGCTGTCGGCGGCGGTCTGGGCCTGCGCGTGCGCAAGCGGCAATAGGCAGATCAGCAGGCAGACCAGCAGACGGGGCGTGTTCGGATACCGGATGATCATCGTCCTGACCTCTAGAGCAGTTCCGCTCGGAGTGGACTCACTCCGGGCGGTAAGACTGCTCGCTGAACAAAAAGCTAGAGCGCGCTGACCGGATACGGTCAGCCTGAAAGCGCTCTAGCCGTGCTATCGCAGGCGGCCGCCATATCCGGCCGGATATAACGCCGGCAACAGAGCAGACGCGGCGCCGCGCGACTACGCCTTTCGAGGGACAGGCCGGCGTTGCCGGCGCCGCCTGTCGCTCGACAGCAACACTGTGACCGCCGGCCTCTTCCGGCGCAGCGGCCGCGATGGCATGCTGGAGGATGGCGGCTTGCGGGCGGGGCGATGAAACACTGGCGTATCGACGATGTGGCCTGGGAGCGCTTCGACCGTTCGCGACTGGACGAGGACGTGATCAAGCTGGTCAAGGCGGCGGCGATGGTCGAGCGCAACGGCACCGACTATGCGATCTACCTCAACAACGTGTTCAAGGACGATCCCGATTTCAGGCAGGCGGCCGATAACTGGGCGGTCGAGGAGGTTCAGCACGGCGACGCGCTCGGCCGCTGGGCGATGCTCGCCGATCCTGGGTGGGACTACGCGGCGTGCTTCGCCCGCTACCAGGACGGCTACAAGCTGCCGCTCGACATCGACACCTCGGTGCGCGGCTCGCGCACCGGCGAGCTGATCGCCCGCTGCATGGTCGAGACCGGCACCTCGAGCTACTACTCGGCGCTGGCGGACGCGACCGGCGAGCCGGTGCTCGAGCAGATCTGCCGCCTGATCGCGGCCGACGAGTTCCGCCATTTCAAGCTGTTCTACGACCACATGCGGCGCTATCTCGCGCGCGAGAAGCTGGGCGTCGTCGCCCGCCTCAGGATCGCCGCCGGGCGGATCACCGAAACCGAGGATGACGAGCTCGCCTTCGCCTTCCACTGCAGCAACGATCCGCCCGGCACGCCGTACGTGCACAAGCGCAGCATTGCCGGCTACATGAGCCGGGCGATGGGGTTCTACCGGTTGCGGCACATCGAGCGCAGCATCGGCATGATCCTCAAATCCGTCGGCCTGCCGCCGCGCGGGCGGCTGTCGGGACTGGCGACGAAGCTGTTCTGGCGAATGATGCAGAGGAAGCGCCGGCAGTTCGAGGCGGCATCCGCTTGATATCCAGCGGAAGAAAGCGGTTCTTTTTCGAGAAAAAGAACCAAAAAGCTTTTGTTGATTATACTCGTAGTGCCGGCCCAAGCCCCCGCCAAAAAAGTAAAGTTTTTTGCTACTTTTTTTCAAAAAAGTAGGCCTGTCTTCCTTAACATCAGTCACGTCGCGCGGAGACGGCAACGATGCAGGCGGCTCGGCTGATCCTCGGCAGCAAACGCTACTCCTCCTGGTCGATGCGCGGCTGGCTCGCGGTGCGCCTCGCCGGCCTGCCGGTCGAGGAGCTGGTGATCCCGCTCGCCGGCGGCGCGACGCAAGCGCTGCGCGAGGCGACGCCGGCCGGGCTGGTGCCGGCGCTCACCCATGACGGGGCGACGATCTGGGAGAGCCTCGCCATCGGCGAATATTGCGCCGAGTTCGCTCCCGGCCTGCTGCCGGCCGAGCGCATCGCGCGGGCGCATGCGCGAGCGATCGCGGCCGAGATGCATGCCGGTTTTCAGGCGTTGCGCCAGGCGATGCCGATGGTGCTCGGGCGCGAGACCGCGCCGCGCACGCCGAGCGCCGAGGTGGCCGCCGACATCGCCCGCATCGAGCGCATCTGGGCCGAGACGCGGGCGCGCTTCGCCGACGGCGGCCCCTACCTGTTCGGCCCGGATCTGACCTTGGCGGACGCGATGTACGCGCCGGTGGTCGCGCGCTTCCTGACCTACCGGCCGCCGCTCTCGCCCGTGAGCGAGGCGTATTGCGCGGCGGTGCGCCGGCACCCGCTGGTCGAGCGCTGGTATGCCGAGGCCGCCGCCGAGCCGGTGTCCTGGAGGCTGGCGAAATACGAGGACGCTTGAGGCGCGACGATGCGCGGGTTCGGGCGGTCGGTCCGCTGCTTGACCATCTCTGCCTCGCCGCGACGCTGCTCTGCCCGATCGTGCTGCTGCACGGGCGCGGCGTTGCCGAGGCGCTGATCGGTCTGGTCGCCGTGTGCTTCGTCGCTCGGTCGGCGTTGGCGCGCGACTGGTCGTGGTGCCGCCGCGCCTGGGTGCGGATCGCGGCGCTGTGGTGGCTCTGGCTCGTGTTGTGCTCCTCGCCGGTGCTGGCCGGGCTCGGCGAGGGCGGCGGCGCTTCCCTTGTGCAGGCGGCGCTGCAACTGCGCTTCCTGCTGTTCGTCGCCGCACTCGAGCATCGCGTGCTGCGCCCGGCCTGGACGCGGCGGCTGCTGGCCTGGCTGATCGGCCTGGCTGCCGCCTACATCGCGCTGCAGTGCCTGCTGCAGGTGGTCACCGGCCGCAACCTGTTCGGCGTGCCGCGCTACCCCGACGGCTCGCTCACCGGCCCCTACGACCACCCGCGCGCCGGGCCGCCGTTCTCGCGGCTGCTGTTTCCGACGCTGCTGCCGGCGCTCGCCTGGCTGCGGGC
>CAXTSD010000083.1:0-8845 GCA_964246775.1 uncultured Acetobacteraceae bacterium
CCTCAGCTATCTACGTCACTGCGGCTACGGACACCCCGCGTGAAACCGCTCTAGGCGACAGATCTGACATCGGCACGTCACGACTTGCCGCCGAGCTCCGCCCGTAACGCGGCCGCAAGCTCCGGATTGGCACGACGTATCTGACTGGCGCGCAGCGTCGCGCTGACCGCGGCAGGACCGTCGATTTCCCAATGCTCGAGGAACAGCAGGTCGGCGGCGCTGGCGTCAGAAATGTGTCGGAGTGCGCGCCGAACCGTATCGGTGCGGGCGAGCGACACTGCGGTCGCGCCTGCCACGTCCCACCCACTCATTCGGTCCCCTCCCATCCGGCCTCAAGGCTCGCCTAACTCCGCGCACACGAACAGTGTTCCAGGCTGCGAGACCAGTCGAGTTTTCGTGAAGGCGACAAGCTGGGGTTGTATAACACAACCGACCTGTGGTGGTGTTAAATCTTGGTGATGCCGATTGGCTCGCGCTGCCGGGCGGGCGTCTCCCGGCAGCGCGGCGGCGCCTGTCAGTAGCGGTAGAGCTCGTGCTTGAACGGGCCGCTGGCGCTGGTGCCGATGTATTCGGCCTGCTTGGGGCTGAGCTTGGTGAGCTTGGCGCCGACCTTGGCGAGGTGCAGTGCCGCCACCTTCTCGTCGAGCTGCTTGGGCAGGGTGTAGACCTTCTTCTCGTACTGCCCCGGGCTTGCCTGCCAGATCTCAAGCTGCGCCAGCACCTGGTTGGTGAAGCTCGCGCTCATTACGTAGGACGGGTGGCCGGTCGCATTGCCAAGGTTGACCAGCCGTCCCTCGCTGAGCACGATCAATCGTTTGCCGTCGGGGAATACCACCTCGTCGACCTGCGGCTTCACGTTCTCCCAGGTGTAGTTGCGCAGCGCCTCGATCTGTATCTCGCTGTCGAAATGCCCGATATTGCATACGATGGCGCGGTGCTTCATCGCCCGCATGTGGTCGGCGGTGATCACGTCGACATTGCCGGTGGCGGTGACGAAGATATCGCCTTTCGGCGCCGCATCCTCCATGGTCACGACCTCGTAGCCCTCCATGGCCGCCTGCAGGGCGCAGATCGGGTCGATCTCGGTGACCAGGACGCGGCAGCCGGCATTGCGCAGCGAGGCCGACGAGCCTTTGCCGACATCGCCGAAGCCGGCGACGACCGCGACCTTGCCGGCCATCATCACGTCGGTGCCGCGCCGGATGCCGTCGACCAGGCTCTCGCGGCAGCCGTAGAGGTTGTCGAATTTTGATTTTGTCACGCTGTCGTTGACGTTGATCGCCGGCACCCTGAGGGTCCCTGCTTTCGCCATGTCCCACAGGCGATGCACGCCAGTGGTGGTCTCCTCGCTCAAGCCGCGCACATCGTCGAGCATGGCGGAATACGTGTCGTGCATCAGCTTGGTGAGGTCGCCGCCGTCATCAAGGATCATGTTCGGCGTCCAGCGCGTGCCGTCGGCTTGGGCGGGCCCCTGCACCGTCTGCTCGATGCACCACCAGAATTCGTCTTCCGTCAGGCCCTTCCACGCGAAGACAGGCGTGCCGGCGGCGGCGACCGCGGCGGCGGCGTGGTCCTGGGTCGAGAAGATGTTGCACGATGACCAGCGCACCGTGGCGCCGAGCGCGAGGAGCGTCTCGATCAGCACCGCGGTCTGGATCGTCATGTGCAGGCAGCCGACGATGCGGGCGCCCTTGAGCGGCTGGCTGGCGCCATACTCGGCGCGCAGCGCCATCAGCCCCGGCATCTCGTCCTCGGCGATCGCGATCTCCTTGCGGCCCCAGGCGGCGAGCGAGATGTCGGCGACCTTATAGTCCTCGCGCGCGAGGCCAGGGGAGATGGCGGTGTCAGGCATGGGTCGCTCCTCGATCGGTTCGCGCGTATAGCGCCGGGGGCGCGACAAGGGAAGCAAGGCTCGCCTTGGCTTAGTACATATGCTGTCCGCCGTTGATCGACAGCGTGGACCCGGTCACGAAGTCCGCGTCGTCCGCGGTCAGGAACACCACGCCGCGGGCGATGTCCTCGGCATGGCCGAGACGACCGACCGGAATGCGGTCGACGATCTTCTCCAGCACGTCGGGCGGCACGGCGCGGACCATGTCGGTGTCGACGTAGCCGGGGGCGATGGCGTTCACGGTGATGCCGAAGCGGGCGCCTTCCTGGGCGAGCGCCTTGGTGAAGCCGTGGATGCCCGACTTCGCGGCGGCGTAGTTCACCTGACCATACTGCCCGGCCTGGCCGTTCACGCTGCCGATATTGACGATGCGGCCGAACTTGCGGCTACGCATGCCATCGAAGGTGACGCGGCACAGGTTGAAGCAGGAGCCCAGATTGGTGTCGATCACCGCGTCCCACATCTCGCGCGAGAGCCGGGCGAGGGTCGCGTCGCGGGTGATGCCGGCATTGTTGACCAGCACCTCGATCGGCCCGTGCTCCGACGTGATGGTCTTCACGGCCTCCTCGCAGGCCGCATAATCGGCGGCGTCAAACCGGCGGACCGCAATGCCGGTCTCGGATTTGAAGGCCTCGGCCGCGGCGTCGTTGCTGGCGTAGCTCGCGACGACCGTGCGACCGGCCGCGTTCAGCGCGCGGCTGATGGCGCCGCCGATGCCGCGCGTGCCGCCCGTGACCAGTGCCACTCGTGCCATGTCCGCTCCCTCCCCCGATCTGGATTGTTGTGAGTGTAGCTTGCGCGCACTCGGCTTTCGAGGCGAGAGGCGGCGAGCAAAATGCCCGCTCGTAAACACTTTGTTCATGTCCGTCGCCGATACTGAGCGAGCCGGGCCATGACGGTCCGGCTGGAGGGTGCGGGTGATGGCGGATTTTCCCGGCAGACGGATCGAGCCTCCCGTGCGAGGCGCCCGCATCGCGGCCGGCGCGCTGCCGCCCGGCGCCGAAGCGATCAGCCGGAGGTCCGTCCCGAGCGGCATCGGTCTTGCCTTCGCCGTCGAGGAATTGGGCTTCGTGCGGGACTGGGCGGATCGGCGTGGGCTGCGCCTCACGGTGCAGCTTGACCACTTCGAGCACGGCGTCGGCTGCGAGGAGCTGTTGTCGCTCACGCCGCGCGGCCATGCCGTGCGCTGCGTGAGCCTGTGGCGTCAGGGTGAAGGCGTGGCGCTGCGGGCGGCAAGCGGACACAGCCGTCTCTATCGCAGCGTCGGCGACGCGCTCGCGCATTGGGAGCGCGCAGGCGGCGGACCAAGGCTGCGGCTCAGGGCCTGGATCGGCCCGCTGCTCGCGCGGCGTGGTCGTTAGTCGACAATGACCGAGGGCAGACAATCCCTGCCTTGCGGCATAACGTAGTGCGCCCGGAGCGCTGTCAGGCTGACCTGGTCCGCACAGCCGCGCTCTGGCGTCTCGTATTGTCCTAACCATCGAGATCCGATGATGTCCCGCATCGACGAGAATCGTCCCTTCAAGCCGGTCAACATCGCCATCCTGACCGTGTCCGACACCCGCGACGCAGAGACCGACACCTCAGGCGACGCGCTCGCGGAGCGCATCGCCGGCGCCGGCCACGTGCTGGCCGATCGCGCCATCACCCGCGACGACGTGGCCTTAATCGAGGCGCGGTTGCGGATCTGGATCGCTGATCCCTCGGTGGACGTCGTGATCAGCAGCGGCGGCACCGGCGTCACCGGCCGGGACGTGACGCCCGAGGCGCTGGATCGCGTGCTGGAGAAGCGCATCGAGGGCTTTGGCGAGCTGTTCCGGATGCTCAGCTATCAGAAGATCGGCACCTCGACGATGCAGTCGCGGGCGATCGGCGGCGTCGCGAACGGCACCTACATCTTCGCTTTGCCAGGCAGCACCGGTGCGGTGAAGGATGGCTGGGACGACATCCTGGTCTGGCAGCTCGACGCGAGACATCGCCCCTGCAACCTGGTCGAGCTGATGCCGCGTCTGAACGAGCACCTGAAGTCCGCCCGATGATCGAGCAGCGCCCGCCGCTGCCGCCCTTCGATGCCGCTACCGCCGCGCAAAAGGTGCGGGCCGCCGAGGATGGCTGGAACTCGCGCGATCCAGCCCGCGTCGGCAGCGCCTACACGCTCGACAGCCAGTGGCGCAACCGCGCTGAGTTTTTCACCGGCCGCGCGGCGATCGTCGCGTTCCTGACCCGAAAATGGCAGCGCGAGCAGGATTATCGCCTGATCAAGGAGCTCTGGGCATTCGCCGCCAGCCGCATCGCCGTGCGCTTCGTCTACGAAAGCCGCAGCGCGTCGGGCGCCTGGTTCCGCAGCTTCGGCAACGAGCAATGGGATTTCGACGCCAACGGCCTGATGCAGCGGCGCGAGGCGAGCATCAACGACGTGCCGATCACGGAAGCCGACCGGCTGTTCCGCTGGACGCTGGGCCCGCGGCCCGACGACCACCCCGGACTGTCCGATCTGGAGCGGCAAGGGCGGCTGTTTGCGTTCCGGCCGGAGGCGTGAGGCTCAGCTCAGCGGGCCCTGAACCGGCAGCGGCTCCGGCCCGGGAACCTGCCGCTCGACCTGCTCGACCGAGCGCAGGAAGCCGGCGGCGAGCGCGCCATAGAGCGGGCGTCGGCACACCAGGCGTGAGGCGGCGAAAGCGAGGAACGAGGTCAGCATCAGCGGCACCGTCATCTGCTGGTTGTCCGTCATCTCCATGACGATGACCGCGGCGGTGATCGGCGCCTGCACCACGCCGGAGAAATAGGCGACCATGCCGATCAACACGATCGGCGCCGTAGGCAGGCCAGGGATCAGCAGGCGGGCGAGCGTGCGCCCGATGCCGGCGCCGATCGACAGCGATGGCGCGAAGATGCCGCCCGGAATGCCGCTCAGATAGGAGGCGAGGGTGGCGCCCATCTTCATCAGCGAGAAGCCGAACGGCACCGCCTGAGGATGGCCGCGCACCAGTTCGCGTGCTTCGGCATAGCCGGTGCCGTAGGTGGCGCCGCCGGAGAGCAGGCCGAACAGTGCGATCAGCAGGCCGCAGAACGCGGCGAACAGCACCGGATGCGCGCCGATCAGCCTGCCTGTCCGGCCCGGTATGCCACGCCCGGCGACGATCAGTATCTGACTGAACACCCCGCCGGCCAAGCCGCCGACGACGGCCGCGACCGGCACCGCCAGCCAGTGCGCCGGCGTGTCCATGGCGGCGCTGGTGATGCCGAAATACGGGTAATTGCCGACCAAAGCGAGGGTGGTCAGGCCGGCGACGATCACCGCGGTCAGCACCGTGCCGCTGGTGCGGCTCTCGAACGAGTGCGACAGCTCCTCGATCGCGAATACGATGCCGGCGAGCGGGGTGTTGAAGGCCGCCGCGATGCCGGCAGCGCCACCGGCGAGCACCAGCGCCCGACTTTCCTCAAGCCGCGGCAGCTTCAGCGCGCGGCCGAGCGCCTGCATGAGCGAGGCGCCGACCTGCACCGTTGGTCCCTCGCGCCCGACCGAGGCGCCGCTCGCCAGACCAAGCGTCGTGAGCACGACCTTGCCGAACGCCACCTTGAGCGACAGCACCCGGCGCAGCGTTTCCGGCCGATGCGTATGCAGCGAGGCGATCACCTGCGGTATGCCGCTGCCCTGGGCGCCCTGGAAGGCGGTGCGGGTGAGCGTTACGGACAGCGCAAGTCCGAGCGGCGAGATCACCAGCGCGAGATAAGGGCTGACGGTGAGCGCGCGATGAAACAAGCCGTCGGCCCAGTTCGCCGCGCGGGCGAAGCCGATGGCGACCAGGCCGACCAGGACGGCGCCTATCCAGAAGGCGAGCCGGCGCGCCCATTGGCGGCGCGACAACAGCGGCGAGCGCCGCAGCGTCCTGATGCGCCGCCTGTAACGCTCGCTCGCCTCGCTCATCTCGCTCCCGCTGCTGGTGCAGGGCGGGGTCTGGAACCGTCGATGCCGGTCGGTCAATACCAGTTCCTACTATGTTCTTGACGAGACGCCCGCGCAAGGTCAGGATGCCTCGGAACGAAAGGCGAACTCAGGAGGCTGGCGCGATGGCCTACGTCAATGCGGCTCACGTCAATGCTCGCAGGCAGAGACCCGACCGCCTCGAGACGCTGACCGACGCCGACGCGGCCGCCGCGATGTCGCTTGCCGGCTGCCCCGAGCCGGCGCCGGTTGCGCGCCTGCCCTCGCTCGCCCGTCGCGGCCGCGGCGCCGTCAGCAACCCGGCGAGCCGGTTTGACGCCAGCACCGCCGAGGCGTTCGACGACGGCTGGAACACGCTTGCCGACGCGCTCGGCCGCGAGGGGCTTGCCGCACTGCCGCCGCTGCCGACCACGCTGACGCCGGACCGCAGCCGCACGGTCCTCAGCTGGAACAGCTCACCCGATCTCGGGTTCGACCGCGCGGTAAACCCCTACCGTGGCTGCGAGCACGGTTGCGTGTATTGCTACGCGCGGCCGACGCACGCCTATCTCGGCTATTCTCCCGGCCTCGATTTCGAGACCAAGCTCACCTTCAAGCCGGACGTCGCCGCCCAGCTCGAGCGCGAGATCAGCCGGCCCGGCTACGTCGTCCGCCCGATCGCCCTCGGCTCCAACACCGACCCCTACCAGCCGGTCGAGCGCACGCTGCGACTCACCCGCTCCGTGCTCGAGGTGCTGGAGCGCTTCGGCCACCCGCTCAGCATCGTCACCAAATCGGCGGGCGTGCTGCGCGACCTCGACATCCTGCGCCGCCTGGCCGACCGCAACCTCGTCCGCGTCTGGCTGTCGGTCACGACCCTCGACCCGAAGCTCGCCCTAAGCATGGAGCCACGCGCCGGCGTGCTCGCCGCGCCGATGATCCCCGGGCTCAACGACGCCGAGCTCGAGCGCATTCTCGGGCAAGCCGCGGCCGCCGGCGCGCGTCACGCCGGCTACGTGCTGCTCCGACTGCCGCTCGAGCTGCGCCAGATGTTCGAGGCCTGGCTCGCCGAGCACCTGCCGGACCGCGCGCGCCACGTGCTGAGCCTGATACGCGAGACGCGCGCCGGGCAGTTGAACGACAGCAGCTTCCACGAGCGTTTCGTCGGCGCCGGTCCCTATGCCGAACTGCTCGCCCGCCGCTTTGCCATCGCGACACGAGCGCACGGGTTTGAGGGGCGTGACGGCCTCGCCACCGAGCACTTCGCGGTGCCCAGGCGGGAGATCGCCGCACCGGCGCAGATGGCGCTGTTCTGAAGCGCCTTGAAGTCCGTTCGTCAGCGGTTGGCTTCCTTGAACCCGCCCAGCCCGCAGATGTGCCGCCAGTGTTCGGGCGAGACCGCGACGACGGAGAGGCGCGACAGCCGCAGCAGGTCGAAGCCGGCAAGCTTCGGGTCCGCCTTCATTGCGGCAAGCGTGACCGGCCGCCGCATCGGGCCGACCGCCTTCATGTCGACGCAAATCCAGCCGCCCTGCTCCGCCGTCGGGTCCGGGTAGGCCGCGCGCAAGACCTCGATGACGCCGACGATCTCCTTGCCGGTGTTCGAATGGTAGAAGAAGGCGCGGTCGTCGACGCGCATGGCGGCGAGGTTGTGCTTTGCCTGATGGCTGCGCACGCCGGTCCACGGCTCGGTGCCGCGCTCGACCTGCTGGTCCCAGGAGAAGCTCTCCGGCTCAGATTTGACGAGCCAGTAGTTCATCAGGCGAGGGCGCCGTCGCGATAGACCTCGCGAAACGGGCGGATCACCACGCTCTCGAACAGGCCGACGCGGGCGTAGGGGTCGGCTTCGGCAAAGCCGGCCGCGGCGGCAGGATCGGCGACGTCGACGACCAGGAGCGAGCCGCACGGGCGGCTGTCCGCATCAAGCAGCGGGCCGGCCTGCCGGATCCGGCTGACATACGTCTCGAGATAGGCGAGATGGCGCTCGCGGGTGGCCAGCCGAAGATCGAGGCTGGCGGGCTTGTCCGTGCAGATGATCGCGAAAAGCATGTGCGGGCCACTTTGCGGCAGGACGACGGCGACCAGTTTAGGTGGGTGGCGCGGCAGACGACAACTCATCGTGCCCGATGCTTCTAACCGGATTGCACGTCTGATAGAGTGAGTGTCAAGTTCGAGTGACATCTTGCTACCCGCCACGCATCATTCCCGCTTGTGGGGTCGCCTTGGAAGCCAGCGTCATCGCCGCCGCGAAGCCCAGGAGCCTGCACAGGTTCGCCAATCCCGGGCAGTTCCTGCGCCTTGCCGCACGGGCGCAACCCTGGCTGAGCTGGCCGGCGCTGGCGCTGACCGCCCTCGGCCTGATCTGGGGGCTGTTCTTCTCGCCGGCGGACTGGCAACAGGGCGACGCGGTGCGCATCATGTACGTGCACGTGCCATCGGCCTGGCTCGCCTCGGCGGGTTATGTGGCGCTGGCGGTCTGCTCGTTCGCTTCGCTGGTCTGGCGCCACCCGCTGGCGGATCTTGCGGCGGCGGAGATCAGTCCGGTCGGCGCCGGTGTCACCGCGCTGTGCCTCGCGACCGGCAGCTTATGGGGCAAGCCGATGTGGGGCGCCTGGTGGGTGTGGGATGCGCGTCTCACTTCGGTGCTGATCCTGTTCTTCCTGTATCTCGGCCATGTCGCCCTGATGCGCGCCTTCGACGACCCGGTGCGCGGCGCCCGCTCCGGCGCGATCCTCGCTTTGGTGGGAGCGATCAACCTGCCGGTCATCAAGTTCAGCGTGAACTGGTGGAACACCCTGCATCAGCCGGCCTCGATCACGCTGACCGGCGCGCCGACGATGGCGAGCAGCATGCTGTGGCCGCTGCTCGTGACCGCGCTCGGCTTTACCATCGGCTTCGCCGCCATCGTCGTAGCGCGCACGCGGGCCGCCGTCATCGAGCGGCGGATCCGTGGGCTGACGCTGCAGCTTGCGGAACGCCAGGCTGCGGCCTCGCCTGCCGCCTCGGAGTTGCGGGCATGACGCACCTGC
>CAXTSD010000084.1:0-8793 GCA_964246775.1 uncultured Acetobacteraceae bacterium
GCCGAGCGCTCCGGCGCGCGCTTCTCGAGCTGGTACGAGGTGTTTCCGCGCTCGATGAGCGATGACGCGAACCGGCATGGCAGCTTTGCCGACGTCGAGCGCCATCTGCCGCGCATCGAGGCGATGGGCTTCGACGTGCTGTACTTTCCGCCGATCCATCCGATCGGCCGCAAGAACCGCAAGGGGCGCAACAACACGCTCACCCCGACGGAGGACGACGTCGGCAGCCCGTATGCGATCGGCTCGCCGGAGGGCGGCCATGACGCGCTGCATCCGCAGCTTGGCTCGTTCGAGGACTTTGCGCATCTGCGGCAGCGCGCGGCCGAGCATGGCATCGAGATCGCCATCGACTTCGCGGTGCAATGCTCGCCCGACCACCCCTGGCTCGCCGAGCATCCCGGCTGGTTCGACTGGCGGCCGGACGGCTCGATACGCTATGCCGAAAACCCGCCGAAGAAATACCAGGACATCGTCAACGTCGATTTCTACACGCCCGACGCGATGCCCGATCTGTGGCTGACGCTCGCGCAGACCGTGCTGTTCTGGGCCGGCCATGGCGTGCGGCTGTTCCGCGTCGACAATCCGCACACCAAGCCGTTCCCGTTCTGGCAATGGCTGATCGGCGAGGTGCGCGCGCAGTATCCGGACGCGCTGTTCCTCGCCGAGGCGTTCACCCGGCCCAAGGTCATGTATCGGCTCGCCAAGGTGGGCTTCTCGCAGAGCTACACCTACTTCACATGGCGCAACACCAAGAGCGAGCTCACCGCCTATTTCACCGAGCTGTCGACCTCGCCGGCGCGCGAGGTGTTTCGCCCGCATCTGTTCGTCAACACGCCCGACATCAACCCGCCGTTCCTGCAGACCTCCGGGCGTGCCGGCCACCTGATCCGGGCGGCGCTCGCCGCGACCTTGTCCGGGTTGTGGGGCGTCTATAGCGGGTTCGAGTTGTGCGAGGCGACGCCGTTGCCGGGACGGGAGGAATATCTCGACAGCGAGAAATATCAGCTCCGCGCCTGGGACTGGCAGCGGCCGGGCAACATCGTGCGCGAGATCGCGCAACTGAACCGCATACGGCGCGACAACCCGGCGCTGCAGACGCATCTCGACGTCGCGTTTCTGTTCGCCGGCAACGACGCCGTGCTATACTACGAAAAGGCGACCGCCGACCGCTCCAACGTGCTGCTGATCGCGGTCAGCCTCGATCCGACGCAAACGCAGGAGAGCGAGATCGAGGTGCCGCTGTGGAAGTGGCGTCTGCCGGACAGCGCCGGCGTGCATGTCGAGGCGCTCGTCTCGGGCGAGCACTTCACCTGGACCGGCAAATACCAGCGCATCCGGCTCACCGAGGCCGAGCCCTACGCGATCTGGCGCGTGCGGCCCGCCTACTGAGCCGTGCCGGCGCTTTTCGCAACTTCTCTCGGGCGATGATTGATCGGGTATCATGAGCACAGCGACATCACTCCCGCCGATCGAGGATCCGTTCTGGTACAAGGACGCGATCATCTATCAGCTGCATTTGAAATCCTTCTTCGACGCCAATAACGACGGGGTGGGCGATTTCCTCGGCCTGCTCGAAAAGCTCGACTACATCGTCGAACTCGGCGTGACCGCGATCTGGATGTTGCCGTTCTATCCCTCGCCACGGCGCGACGACGGCTACGACATCGCCGATTATCGCGGCGTGCATCCGGATTACGGCACGCTTGCCGACGTGCGACGCTTTGTCGAGGCGGCGCACGAGCGCGGCCTGCGCGTGATTACCGAGCTGGTGATCAACCACACCTCGGACCAGCACCCGTGGTTTCAGCGCGCCCGACGCGCGCCGGCCGGTTCGCCCGAGCGCGATTACTATGTGTGGTCCAACAACGACGACAAGTACGCCGGCACCCGCGTGATTTTCGTCGACACCGAGAAATCGAACTGGACCTGGGACGACGAGGCGCAGGCGTATTTCTGGCACCGCTTCTATTCGCACCAGCCGGACCTCAATTTCGACAATCCGGCGGTGCTCGAAGGCGTGCTGTCGGTGATGCGGTTCTGGCTCGACATGGGCGTCGACGGGCTGCGGCTCGACGCGGTGCCGTATCTCGTCGAGCGCGAGGGCACCAACAACGAGAACCTGCCGGAGACGCACGCGATCCTGAAGCGGATACGCGCCGAGCTCGACCTGCACGCGCCGGGCCGCATGCTGCTCGCCGAGGCGAACCAGTGGCCTGAGGACGCGCAGCAGTATTTCGGCGAGGGCGACGAGTGTCACATGTCGTTCCACTTTCCGCTGATGCCGCGCATGTACATGGCGATCGCGCGCGAGGACCGCTTTCCGGTCACCGACATCATGCGCCAGACGCCATCGATCCCGGCCAACTGCCAATGGGCGGTGTTCCTGCGCAACCATGACGAGCTGACGCTCGAGATGGTGACCTCCTCGGAGCGCGACTACCTGTGGGAGACCTACGCCTCCGACAAGCGCGCCCGCCTCAACCTCGGCATTCGCCGGCGCCTCGCGCCGCTGCTGCAGCGCGACCGCCGCCGCGTCGAGCTGATGAACGGGCTGTTGCTGTCGATGCCTGGCACGCCGGTGATCTATTACGGCGACGAGATCGGCATGGGCGACAACATCCACCTCGGCGACCGCGACGGCGTGCGCACGCCGATGCAGTGGTCGATCGATCGCAATGGCGGGTTCTCGCGCGTCGATCCCGCCGCCCTCGTGCTGCCGCCGATCATGGACCCGATCTACGGCTTCCAGTCGGTGAACGTCGAGGCGCAGGCGGGCGATCCGCACTCGTTGCTAAACTGGATGCGCAGGATGCTGGCGGTGCGCAAGCGGCACCGCTCGTTCGGCCGCGGCACCCAGCGTTTCCTGTATCCGGCCAACCGCAAGGTACTCGCCTATCTGCGCGAGTTGCACGAGGAGGACGAGGAGACGATCCTGTGCGTGTCGAACCTGTCGCGCACGGCGCAAGCGGTGGAGCTTGATCTCACCGGCTTTGCCGGCCGGGTTCCGGTCGACATCGTCGGCGGCTCGGTGTTCCCGCCGATCGGCCAGCTCACCTACCTGCTCACCCTGCCGCCTTACGCCTCCTACTGGTTCGTGCTGGCGACCGAGGCGGCGTTGCCGACCTGGCACGCCTCGCCGCCGCAGCCGCTGCCGGAATACACCACCCTGGTGCTGCGCAGCGCCATCGAGGAGGTGCTCGCAAAGCCGGCGCGCCAGGTGCTCGAAACCGAGGTTCTGCCATCGTATCTTGGCAAGCGCCGCTGGTTCGGCTCGAAGGGCGAACAGCTGCAAGCCGTTCGCATCCTGTATTCGGTGCCGCTCGGCGCCGGGATCAGCAAGTCGCTGTTTACCGAAATCGAAGTGACGGTCGGCGGACGGCGGGAGAACTATGCGCTGCCGCTCGGCGCGTTGCGCGAGGAGGAGGCGGGCGCCTCGCCGCTGCCGCAGCAGCTCGCGCTGACGCGGGTGCGGCGCGGGCCGACCGTGGGCTATCTCACCGACGCGTTCACGGTGGACGCGTTCACCCGCAACATGCTGGCGGCGATGAAAGCCGAGAGCCGCCTGCCGTTCGAGGGCGGCGCGCTGATCTTCCGCAAGACCTCGCTGTTCGACACCGCGGCGCCGGCAGAGGACGCCGAGATCGTGCGGCTCTCCGCCGAGCAGTCGAACAGCTCGCTCATCGTCGGCGACGCGCTGGTGCTCAAGATCGTGCGCAAGGTGCTCGCCGGCATTCATCCTGAAGCCGAAATGACCGGCTACCTGACCGAGAACGGATTTGCCAACATCGCGCCGCTGCTCGGCGAGGTCGTGCGCGTCGACGGCGACGAGACGCCGCACACCGTCGCCCTGGCGCAAGGCTTCGTGCGCAACCAGGGGGATGCGTGGACCTGGACGCTGAACTATCTGGAAAGCGCGGTGTCCGATGCGACGGGAGCGCTCACCGACGAGGAACTCGACGACGCGCTGGCCGGCTATAACAGCTTCACCACCGCGATCGGCCGCCGGCTTGGCGAGCTGCACGCGATGTTGTCGGCGCCGACGGACCGGCCGGAGTTCAGCCCCGAGCCGGCGGATGCCGCGACCTTCGTCGAGTGGGCGGACGCGACCGTCGAGCAGATCACCCTCGCGGTGGCGGCGATCGGCCGCGTGCAGGACTGGCCGGACGAGGCGGCGCGCGCGGCGGCCGAGCACTTCGTCGACACCGCCGAGCGGCTCGGCGCGACGGTGCGGCGGCTCGCCGGTTCGGTGAGCGGCACGGCGCTCCGCACCCGCGTGCACGGCGATTTTCACCTCGGGCAGATACTGGTGGTGCTCGGCGACGCCTACCTGATCGATTTCGAGGGCGAGCCGGCCAAGCCGATGGACGCACGGCGCGGCAAGTCGAGCCCGATGCGCGATGTGGCGGGCGTGCTGCGCTCGTTCGACTACGCGGCGGCGACGGCGAGTTCGGGACGCACGGCGACCTCGGACGCCTCGATGGAGCGCCGTCATCGCCTGATCGAGCGCTTCCGCGTGACCACGACGCGCGCCTTTTCCGAAGGCTACCGCGCGAGCCTTGACGCCGCCGCGCACCCTTGGGTGACCGGAGGAGCGCAGGCGAGCCTGCTCGACCTGTTCCTGATCGAGAAGGCCGCCTACGAAGTGCGCTACGAGGCGGCCAACCGGCCGGGGTGGATCGGCATTCCGCTCGCCGGTCTCGCGCGCATCGCATCACGCCTGTTTGACGACGAGGACAACGCGCATGGCTGAGGATTTCGTGGAGCCGGGCGCGATCGAGGCGCTGGTTCGCGCGCGCCATGGCGACCCGTTCGCGCTGCTCGGCCCGCACGCCGTGCCCGGCGGCACCGCGATCCGCGCCTTTCTGCCCGATGCCGAGAGCGTCGACATCGTCGCGCGTGACACCGGCGAGGTGCTGGCGCCGATGACGCGATTGCACGCGGACGGCTTGTGGAGCGCCGTCGTCGGCGAGGCGGTGCCGTACCGGCTGCGCGTCTGGCAGCACGACGCCAGCAGCGACGTCGAGGACACCTACAATTTTCCGCCGCTGCTCGGCGAGATGGATATCTACCTGCTCGGCGAGGGCCGGCATCGCGATTTCGGCCGCGCGCTCGGCGCCCACGTGGTCGACTTCGAGGGCGTTGACGGCGTGCGCTTCGTCGTCTGGGCGCCGAACGCGCAGCGCGTCTCGGTCGTCGGCTCGTTCAATCGCTGGGACGGGCGGCGCCACCCGATGCGTCGTCGCGACGGCTCGGGATTGTGGGAGTTGTTCGTCCCGCATATCGGCGCCGGCGTGATCTACAAATATGAGATCGTCGGACCCTCCGGCGAGTTGCTGCCGCTCAAGGCTGATCCTGTCGCCTGGGCGACCGAGATGCCGCCGGCGACCGGATCCGTCGTCGCCGATCCCGAACAGCCGGTCTGGAACGACGCGGACTGGCTCGCCAGCCGCGCGCAGCGTCAGGGCGTCGACGCGCCGATCTCGGTCTATGAATGCCACGCCATGTCGTGGCTGCCGGATGCCGAGCATGGCGGCTTTGATTGGCAGGCGTTGGCGGATCGCCTGGTGCCCTACCTGCAGCGCCTCGGCTTCACCCATGTCGAGATGATGCCGATCATGGAGCATCCGTTCGGCGGCTCGTGGGGGTATCAGCCGCTCGGCCAGTTCGCGCCGACGGCGCGACTTGGACCGCCGAACGGGTTCGCCGCGTTTGTCGATCGTTGCCACGCCGCCGGCATCGGCGTCATTCTCGACTGGGTGCCGGCGCATTTCCCGACCGACGCGCACGGCCTCGCCCGCTTCGACGGCACCGCGCTCTACGAGCACGCCGACCCGCGCGAGGGATTCCACCTCGACTGGAACACGTATATTTTCAATCACGGCCGCAACGAGGTGCGGGCGTTCCTGATCGGCAGCGCGCTGCACTGGCTCGAGCAGTATCATGTCGACGCCCTGCGCGTCGATGCCGTCGCCTCCATGCTGTATCGCGACTACAGCCGGCCGGCCGGCGAGTGGGTGCCGAACCAGTATGGCGGGCGGGAAAATCTCGAGGTCATCAGCTTCTTTCACGAACTCAGCCACGCGGTCGAGGAGCGCGTTCCGGGCGCGGTGCTGATCGCCGAGGAGTCGACGGCGTTCCCGATGGTGTCGCGCCCGGTCGAGCAGGGCGGTCTCGGCTTCCACTTCAAGTGGAACATGGGCTGGATGCACGACAGCCTGCATTACGTCGAGGAGGAGCCGATCAACCGGCGCTGGCACCACGGCAGCCTGACCTTCGGCCTGGTCTATGCGTTCAGCGAAAACTTCGTGTTGCCGATCTCACATGACGAAGTGGTCTACGGCAAGGGTTCGCTGATCGGCAAGATGCCGGGCGACGAGTGGCAGAAATTCGCCAATCTGCGCTGCTATCTCGGCTTCATGTGGACGCATCCCGGCAAGAAGCTGCTGTTCATGGGCAGCGAGTTCGCGCAAGGCCGCGAATGGAACCATGATCGCGGACTCGACTGGTTCCTGCTTGATCAACCGCTGAACAAGGGCGTGCAGACGCTGGTGCGCGACCTCAACCACGCCTACCGCGCTAATCCATCGCTGCACGCCAAGGATTGCGTGCCTGACGGTTTTCGTTGGGCGGTGATCGACGACGAAACGCAGAGCGTGTTCGCCTATCTGCGTTTCGGCGGCGAGGCCGATCCGCCGGTGCTCGTGGTTTGCAACTTTACGCCGGTGCCGCGCTACGGCTACCGCGTCGGTGTCGCGCAGGGCGGCGTGTGGCGCGAGATCCTGAACACCGACGCGACGATCTATGGTGGTTCGGGACTCGGCAATGCTGGCGCCGCAATCGCCGACGAGGCGGCGTATCGCGACTTTCCTGCCTCGCTCACGCTGACGCTGCCGCCGCTCGCCGCAATCGTGCTGTCCGCGTCATGATAGTCCGGCACGACAGCCCTAGGAACGTTCGATGACACGATTCACCTATCCGTTGCCGTTCGGCGCGACGCTGCGCGGTGATCACACGGAGTTCAGGCTTTGGGCGCCGTCGGTCGAGGCGGCGTCCGTCGTGCTCGATGGCGGCGCGGCGCAGCCGATGCGAGCCGAGGCGGATGGCTGGTTCGCTCTCGAGACGACGGCGCCCGCCGGCACCCGCTACAAATATCGGCTGCCTGACGGCGACGTTCCTGATCCGGCGTCGCGAGCGCAGGACGGCGACGTGCACGGTGCGAGCATCGTCGTCGATGGCGCCGCCTATCAATGGCGGCATGACGACTGGCAGGGCCGGCCCTGGCACGAGGCGGTTATCTACGAACTTCATGCCGGAGCGTTCGGCGGCTTCTCCGGCATCGAGGCGCGGCTCGACGAGCTGGCGTCGCTTGGCGTCACCGCCATCGAGATCATGCCGGTCGCCGATTTCCCCGGGGCGCGCAACTGGGGGTATGACGGCGTGCTGCCGTTTGCGCCGGACGCCGCCTATGGCACGCCCGATGAGCTGAAGCGGCTTGTCGACGCGGCCCATGGCAAGGGGCTGATGGTGTTCCTCGACGTCGTCTACAATCATTTCGGGCCTGACGGCGCCTACCTGCATGGCTTCGCGGCGGCGTTCTTCGATCCCGACGTGCATACGCCTTGGGGTGCGGCGATCGACTTCAAGCGCGCGCCTGTCAGGCAGTTCTTCATCGACAACGCGCTGATGTGGCTCCGCGAATATCGTTTCGACGGGCTGCGTTTTGACGCCGTGCACGCGATCTCGCCGCCGGAGTTTCTGGTTGATCTCGCGGCCGCAATCCGCGCAGGCGTGGAACCGGGGCGCCATATCCACCTCGTGCTCGAGCACGAGGGCAACAAATCCTCGGTGCTGCGCGCGACTACCGGCGCCGCCGGTTTCGATGCGCAATGGGCCGACGACTGGCATCACTGCCTGCACGTGCTGCTGACCGGAGAACGCGAAGGCTACTACGAAAGCTTCCAGTCGCCGGCAGCCCAACTCGCGCGCGCTCTGGCGGAGGGTTTTGTCTATCAGGGCGAGGTTTCGCCGCATCACGGCGAGCCGCGCGGCGAGCCGAGCGGCCACCTGCCGCCGACCGCGTTCGTGATCTGCCTGCAGAACCACGACCAGATCGGCAACCGCGCCTTCGGCGAGCGCCTGTCGTCTCTCGCCAAGCCCGACGCGCTGCGGGCGGCGACGGCGCTGCTGCTGCTGTGCCCGATGATCCCGCTCTTGTTCATGGGCGAGGAGACCGGCACCAAGCGGCCGTTCCTGTTCTTCACCAGTCACAACGACGAGCTTGCCGACCTCGTGCGCGACGGCCGGCGTCGCGAGTTCAAGCACTTCGCGGCGTTCCAGGACGAAAGCAAGCGCGCCTCGATCCCGGACCCGAACGCCGTCTCGACATTCAGCAGCTCCATCCCGCCGCCTGGCGCGCCGGACGAGGCGGGCGGCGACGCCGTGCTCGATCTGCACCGCAAGCTGCTCGCGCTGCGTCGCGAGGCGATCGTCCCGGGCATTCCCGGCTGCCGCAGCGCCGGCGCCGAGGCGATCGGCGAGACGGCGGTGCGCGCCGCCTGGCGGCTCGGCGATGGGCGCCGGCTGACCATCGCATCGAATTTCGGCGACGAGACGGTTTCGTGCGACCTGCCCGGCACGCTGCTGTTTGCGACCGCCGCGTTCGAGCCCGGCCGCGTGCCGGCGCGCTGCACCGTCGCGATGCTGGAGGGGTGATGGACGCCTCGCTCCATGCGCTTGCCGAGGCGGCAGGCATCGCCGTCCGCTGGCACGACGTGTTCGGCCATCCGCACGAGG
>CAXTSD010000085.1:0-316 GCA_964246775.1 uncultured Acetobacteraceae bacterium
GGGTGCTGGTCGCCGGCCTGCTGGCCCGCCCGAGCCTTACGTCACGCGCGCTGTCGAGCCGGCCGGCGGTGTTCATCGGCCGGATCAGCTACTCGCTCTATTTATGGCACTGGGCGGCGCTGATGATCTGCCAGTGGCTGCTGCCCCAGGGGGCGAGCCAGGGCGGGGCGGGCTCGGTTCTGCTCGCGGCGCTGCTGTCGGCGGGGCTGAGTTTGGCCTCGTTCTACGGCATCGAGCGGCCGATGCTGGCCTGGCGGCGGGGCGGCGGCGCGCCCCCCCCGGCGGGCGACCGCCGCCCCCCCCCGCGCCCGGGCCC
>CAXTSD010000085.1:326-8769 GCA_964246775.1 uncultured Acetobacteraceae bacterium
GGAACTGAGATGACTGCAACGAACGACGACGGGCGAGTTGCCGGCGCGGCCGCAACGGGGCAGCACTAGCCATTGGCTGGCACGGGTTTCGGCGCTCGCCCGTGCTGAGATCACACAGCGAATGAACAGGCTTCTGTGCTGACAGATCGCGTTGTGCATTATGCAAGACGCTATATGCGACATGATGTAGGCAGAGGCTGCGATGAGATATCACGATGGATAGAGTGGAGTTCCGCTGCAACATCTGCGGCAACGAGAACCAGGGCGTGCCTCGGGCGCTGTTCGGCCGCGAGGAGGGATCGTGCCGCCATTGCGGCTCTTCGGTTCGTATGCGCTCGATGATCCACCATCTCGGCATGGGATTATTCCAGCGCCCCACCGTGCTGCCCGAATTTCCCTCGCGAAAGGATCTCCAAGGGATTGGGTTGAGTGATTGGGACGGCTTTGCTGGCATGCTCGCCGAAAAACTCAGTTACATCAACACCTTCTTCCATCGTGAGCCGTTTTTAGACATCACATCAGCCATCCCACAGCCATGGCTCGGAACTAACGCTTTTGTGCTGTCTTCGGACGTCTTTGAGCACGTGCCGCCCCCGTCACAACGCGCTTTCGACAACACGTTCAGGCTTCTGCGGCCGGGCGGCCTGCTTGTTCTGACGGTGCCGTTCGGCTCGGCTGCGCGAACGGTCGAACACTTTCCTGAGCTTGGTGAACACACAGTAGTTCAACTCGGTGAACAGATGGTGCTGGTCAACCGAACCATCGACGGCAGGCTGCAGGCATTTGGCGATCTCGTCTTTCACGGTGGTCCGGGTACGACGCTTGAAATGCGCGAGTTTGCTCGCGATGACGTAGTGCGCCAGCTTCACGCGGCTGGCCTTGTCGAAGTGCGGGTGCACGAGCACGAATACCCGCCTTTCGGCATTCTGCATCAGCATCACTTCGGCCTGACGATGACCGCTTGGCGACCAAATTGAGCGCTGCGTCACGGGCGACATCAATTGCCTGCGTAGTGTAGTCTACGGTCGACCAAAAGATATCATCGTGGTTGATCCACCTCGCGGATCAGGTCGTGGCACAGGAGATAGACGATGGATGCACAGGCGGGCGCGGAGGCGGTGGTCGAGTGCGAGCGCCTGATCTGGTCGCTTAATCCGCGTTCTCTATCGGAGCAGCCGACGATCGATGCCCGCAGCTGGGCCGGCTCGGTGCAAGCCGAAGTGAGGCGTTTCGGCCTGGCGCCGCAGCTCGGGATGCCGAGCATGCCGGCAGCACCTTATCTGAGGGCGGCTGTGGTGATGATGGTCAAGGACGAGGCGGATATCATCACGCAGAATCTGCTCTGGTTGCACGCAATCGGTTTGCGCCGGATGATCGTCCTGGATAACAACTCCACCGACGGCACCGCGATGCTACTGACGTTGTTCGCGCACGACCATCCCGAGGTCGAACTCGTCACCGTGCATGACCCACTTGTACGCTACATGCAGGCCGAGAAGACGACGGGACTGTATCGCATGGCGCTGTCGCTGTGGCCGGATCTACGTTGGGTGTTCCCGATCGATGCCGATGAGTTTCTAATCCCGCAAATGGGCTTGACCGCCCTCGACAGCGTGCCGTCAGGTATCGATGCGCTCACGATCCCGAAGGTTATCCACTTTCGGCACAGCCTTACGGCAGAAGGGGCTGAACTCAGCGTGATGGAGCGCATGGCATACCGTAGCCCGCTCTTCGTCGTGCCGCCTAAAATTGTCGCGGTGCATGATCCTTTCATCAGGATCACACAGGGCAACCACAAGGTCTCCTTGCTGGACAACAGACCGCCCGCCTATCAGGGCGGGTTCTCTCTTGGTTTTTACTATCGCGAGTTTCCCACGCGGAGCTTCGAGCAGTTCTTGCGCAAGGTACGCAACGGCGGCCCTGCCATCAGGGCGGCCGAGGCTTATCTAGGGCGGCCGATTGGTGGCGAGCACTGGGTTCAGTATTACGACCAGCTTCGGGCCGGCGGCGAGGTGCAGCTGCTTGAGACGTATCGACGCGAATGGGTGCGAGGCGAAGCTCAGGACTTCGTGCTGGACAGTTTTGCAGGCGTTAAAATTTAGCCTTTGATGGAGATGCCACGTTCCCATCGTGACCCAGCTAAAAAAGCGATCGTGCTCGATCTGCGGTCATCGGAACAGGAAGATTACTTAATGCTCGTTCTTTTTTTGAGGGCGGGTTATTGAGATACGCCGTCCTGTTCAAGACTCATCTCTGGGATGACTACAGCCGACGCCAGCTTGACCGCCTGCGCTCAATTTGTCGCCTTGGGACGATATTCATCTTCAAGGACCAAACGAAATCGTTTGAGTCAGTCGATGCCTCCGAGCAGGTCATCAACGCCTCCGAAGGGCAATGTCACGCTCTTGGATTGCCGCTGAACCCGCCCATGAATCTGTTTTGGTATAACAATGACTTTCCGTTATACTTTCTGTTTAGTCGCCAAGCTGAGTTCGATTACTACGTAAGTATCGAATACGACGTCGGTTGCTCGGTTGACCTGGACGATCTCATCCAGAGATGCCAAAAGGACGGCCTTGATTGCCTGGCCGAGCCCATCCGCACGCCAATCTCCGAGTGGCATTGGGCAAGCACCGGCCGCGACGTCTATGGCGCTGACGAGCCACTGCACCACAGTCTGTTTTGCTTCGCTGTGTTCTCGAAGCGCGCCGTGGCGACGCTTTACAAAAGACGGCAGGAGATCGGCACGAGACTTCATGCGGGTGCGATCTCCGCTTGGCCGTATGGCGAGCTGTTCATGGCCACGGAAATAGCGAATGCGGGCCTTTCGACCCGTTCTCTCGGAGCCTTTTGCGACGTTAGTCGCTACGACTGGTGGCCACCAATATTAGAGCGCGGATTTGTCGAACTGACAGCACCCGCATTGGCGCATCCGGCGCTCGACGAAAGACGATATATCGGGTCCTTGCTAAAGTTCGAGACGGACCTGTCGGCATATTTCGATCCTGCGAGCGTGCTTCGAAACCGACTCGATCTATGCGATCGGGATATCTACGTGCCGCTTTTGTTTGCCGAGTTGAGAAAGCGGCGTTTATCCCACCTGATTACACGGCTGCAGACGGAGGTCGCCGAGTCTGATCGCGAGCGCCTGCACGCTCACTTCAACGTCGCGCGGGGCAAGCGGGCGACGCAGAGTTCTCTCAGTCCGTGGTCGAAAATCGCCGATATTCATGCCGACGCGATGGGCGCGGTGAACGGCACGATCACCGGAGGATACGGCTTTCACACTGGCGAGGACGAAACGCCATGGTGGATGGTCGACCTGGAAACGGTTCAGGCGATTACTGAAGTAAGGCTGTTCAATCGACTTGATGTTCGTCATCGGGCGCGCAACGTGTCGATCTGGTTTTCGCGCTCGCTGTCTGAGTGGCAGCAGGTCTACAAGCGGCGGGAGGTTACGGATTTCGGCGGTGCCGATGGCCAACCGTTGTGCGTTATCTTCGCAACTCCGCAGCCGGCGCGCTTTGTGCGCGTACAACTCGACGAACGGTCCCTGCTTCACCTCGATGAGGTTCAGGTTTTCGGCGACCCCGCATGAAGCGTCAGCCGTTTTACTGCCCGAGCAGCCGTGCCGCGTCGAGGGCGAAATACGTCAGCACGCCGCTCGCGCCGGCGCGGCGGCAGGCGGTCAGGCTTTCGAGGATGGCGCGGTCGCGGTCGAGCCAGCCGCGCTCGATGGCGCCGGCCAGCATCGCATACTCGCCGCTCACCTGATAGGCGAAGGTCGGCACCGCAAACGTCTCGTGCACGCGGCGGATGATGTCGAGATACGGCATTCCGGGTTTCACCATCACCATGTCCGCACCCTCCTGCAGGTCAAGCGCCACCTCGCGCAGCGCCTCGTCGGAGTTGGCGGGGTCCATCTGGTAGGTCTGCTTGCCGCCCTTCAACACCCCGCCGGAGCCGACCGCGTCGCGGAACGGCCCGTAGAAGGCGGAGGCGTATTTGGCGGCGTAGCTCATCAGCCTCACGTGGATCAGGCCCTGCGCGTCGAGGGCGGCGCGCAGCCGGCCGATGCGGCCGTCCATCATGTCGGACGGCGCGATCACGTCGATCCCGGCCTCCGCCTGCGTCACGGCCTGGCGCTCAAGCACCGGCAGCGTCGCGTCGTTGTCGACATAGCCGTCGCGGATCACCCCGTCGTGGCCATGATCGGTGTAGGGATCAAGGGCCACGTCGCCGATCAGGCCGAGCTCGGGAAAGCCGCGCTTGAGCAGTCGGGCGGCGCGGCAGATCAGGTTGTCCGGGTTGGCGGATTCCGTGCCCTCGGCGTCCTTGCGCTCGGGAGGGGTCACCGGAAACAGCGCGATCGCCGGAATGCCGAGCCGCGCCGCGATCTCGACGCGGGCGGCCAGGCTGTCGATGCCGATGCGCTCGACCCCGGGCATCGAGGCGACCGGCGTCGCGCCGCCGCCCTCGGCGACGAACACCGGCCAGATCAGGTCATCGACCGAGAGCCGGGTCTCGGCGACGAGGCGGCGCGTCCAGGCGTCGTGGCGGTTGCGGCGCAGTCGGGTCGCCGGGAACGCGCCTGTGGTGATGAAGCCGGTGGTGATGAAGCCGGGCGGCATCGGACGCTCCCGTCACTGGTCGGCGCGCAGCCGGCTATAGCGGCGGCCGTAGCACGCATAGACCACAAAACCGATCGCCATCCAGACCGCAAGCCTGAGCCAGGTCAGCCCGTCGAGCGACAGCATCATCGCGCCGCAGACCAGTATGCCGAGTATCGGCACGGCGGGAACGAAGGGCGTGCGGAAGCTGCGCGGGCGGCCGGGGTCGGTGCGGCGCAGGACGAGCACGCCGGCGCAGACGATGGAAAAGGCGAGCAGCGTGCCGATCGAGGTCATGTGGCCAAGCTGGCTGATCGGCAGCAGGCCGGCGAGCAGGCCGGTGAACACCATGAACACGAGGTTGGACAGCCAGGGCGTCTGAAAGCGCGGATGCACGGCGCAGAAGATGCGCGGCAGCAAGCCGTCGCTCGACATCGCGTAGAACACCCGGCTCTGGCCGAGCAGATTGACCAGCAGCACCGAGGTGAAGCCGCAGATGACGCCGAGCTTGACCGCGACCTTGAGCCAGGCGAACGAGGTGACGTCGATCGCGGTCGCGACCGGCGCCGCGTCGCCCTTCATCGCGTGGTAGTTGACGACGCCGGTCAGCACCAACGCGAAGGCAATGTAGAGCACGGTGCAGATCGCAAGGCTGCCGAGAATGCCGATCGGCATGTCGCGGCCCGGCTCGCGCGCCTCCTGCGCGGTGGTGGAGACGGCGTCAAAGCCGATATAGGCGAAAAAGATCACGCCGGCGCCGCGCATGATCCCCGAGAGGCCGAAATGGCCGAACGTGCCGTCGTTCGGCGGGATGAACGGCACGTAGTTGGCGGATTTCACGTAGCCGGCGCAGAAGCCGACCACCGCCAGCACCACCGCGACCTTGATCACCGTGATCACGGTGTTGACCCGGGCACTCTCCGAGATGCCGCGGATCAGCAGCAGCGAGACGCAGACGATGACGAAGACGGCCGGCAGGTTGATCAAGCCCGAGGTCATCGTCCCGTCGGGCAGCTTCACCGGGTTGAACGGCGAGGCGCAAAGCCGGGCGGGCAGGGCAACACCCCAACTGCCAAGCAGCGAGGTGACATAGCTCGACCAGCTCACCGAGACGGTGGCGGCGCCGACGGCGTATTCGAGCACCAGGTCCCAACCGATGATCCAGGCGACCAGCTCGCCGAGCGTGGCATAGGCATAGGTGTAGGCGCTGCCGCTCACCGGGATCATCGAGGCGAGCTCGCTGTAGCACAGCCCGGCGAAGCAGCAGCCCAGGGCGGCGACCAGAAAGCTCAGCACCACCGCCGGGCCGGCGTTCTCGGCGGCGGCGATGCCGGTGAGCGAGAACAGCCCGGCGCCGATGATGCCGCCAATGCCGAGCGCGACCAGGCTTGAGGCCGACAGCGTGCGCTTGAGTGTGTGGCCGCCCTCCTGCTTGCCGAGCAGCGACTCGATCGACTTGCGCTTGAACAGGACGGAGCCGGCTACGGTGGCTGACATTGCGGCGGCGTTCCCCGGGGTTGAGGCAGACACCCTGGGGAAGCGAGGCAAGCAAGGCAAGGCAAGGCAAGGGCTCTGCCCTTTGACCCGCTGGGGGCGGGCGCCCCCAGACCCGCATCCTTTGGAGGGCCTTGCCTTGCGCCCTGCAGGTAGTAAGCCGCAGCGATCGTGCCGATATCGCGACGGCGCGCGATCCGGAGCACCCCGCATGACCGAGCAAATCCCGACCCAGAGTTCCGACCGGTTCTTCTCGGCCCCGCTGGCCGAGACCGACCCGCAGATCGCGGCGGCGCTCGCCGGCGAGCTGGCGCGCCAGCAGGACGGCATCGAGCTGATCGCGTCCGAGAACATCGTCTCGGCGGCGGTGCTGCAGGCGCAGGGTTCGGTGCTGACCAACAAATACGCCGAGGGCTATCCGGGCCGGCGCTATTACGGCGGCTGCGCCGAGGTCGACGTCGCCGAGACGCTGGCGATCGAGCGCGCCAGGCAGCTGTTCGACTGCGCGTTCGCCAACGTGCAGCCGCATTCCGGATCGCAGGCCAACCAGTCGGTGCTGCTGTCGCTGCTCGCCCCGGGCGACACCATACTCGGCATGAGCCTCGCCGCCGGCGGCCACCTGACGCACGGCGCGGCGCCGAACCTGTCGGGAAAGTGGTTCCGGCCGGTGCAGTACGGGGTGCGTCGCGACGACGGCCTGCTCGACTACGAGGAGCTCGAGCACCTGGCGCGGACGGAACGCCCGAAGCTCATCATCGCCGGCGGCTCGGCCTATCCGCGACACATCGATTTCGCCCGCATTCGCCGGGTTGCCGACGAGGTCGGGGCGTATTTCCTGGTCGACATGGCGCATTTCGCCGGCCTGGTCGCCGCCGGGCTGTTCCCCTCGCCGCTGCCGCACGCCCACGTCGTCACCACCACCACGCACAAGACGCTGCGCGGCCCAAGGGGCGGCATGGTGCTCGGCAACGACCTCGAGATCGGCAAGAAGATCAACGCGGCGATCTTCCCCGGCCTGCAGGGCGGACCGCTGATGCACGCCGTCGCCGCCAAGGCGGTGGCGTTCGGCGAGGCGCTGCGGCCGGAGTTCCGCGCCTATCAGCGCGCCGTCGTCGATAATGCGCGGGCGCTGGGCGAGACGCTGATCGAGCAGGGGCTTGACCTCGTGACCGGCGGCACGGATTGCCACCTCGTGCTGGTCGATCTCAGGCCGAAGCAGGTGACCGGCAAGGCCGCCGAGGCGTCGCTCGAGCGGGCGCGGATGACCGCCAACAAGAACGCGATCCCGTTCGATCCGGCCAAGCCCGCGATCACCTCCGGCATCCGGCTCGGCTCGCCGGCGGCGACCACGCGCGGCTTCGGCGTCGAGGAGTTCCGCCAAATCGGGCGGATGATCGGCGAGGTGCTGGACGGGCTCGCGCGCTCCAATGACGGCGCCAACGATGGCGTGGAGCGGGCGGTCGGCCGGCGCGTGCTGGAGCTGTGCGGGCGGTTCCCGATCTACCGCTCATGACCGGATGAACTGCCCGTTCTGCGGCCACGCCGACACCCAGGTAAAGGACAGCCGGCCGGCCGAGGAGGGGCAAGCGATCCGCCGTCGCCGCTCCTGCCCGAGCTGCGGCCAGCGCTTTTCCACCGTCGAGCGGGTGCAATTGCGCGAGCTGATGGTGCTGAAGGCCGACGGACGACGCGTCGCGTTCGACCGCGACAAGCTCGCCCGCTCGGTCAGCACCGCCTTGCGCAAGCGTCCGGGACAGCAGGACCGCATCGACCGCATCGTCACCGGCATCGTCCGCCAGCTCGAAGCCTCCGGTGAGACCGACATCCCGACCCGCCAGATCGGCGCCCTGGTGATGACGACGCTGAAGGAGGTGGACGAAGTCGCCTACGTGCGCTTCGCCAGCGTCTATCAGGATTTCCGCGAAGCCAAGGACTTCGAGGCGTTTCTTGCGGAGATGGATGAGCGGGGGTGACAGGAAACCAAGGGCAAGCAGGGCCAGGGCGCTGCCCTGGACCCGTCACGCGCTAGCGTGCTGCGCACGACGGGCCGAGCCGGCCCAGACCGGCATCTTGCGAAGCAATAAAATCACCCGCCTCACACTCCGCGCTCAGAGGTGAGACGTAGGACTAAAATAGATGGATTTCAAAGGCTTCGCCTTTGATGGTGTCCAGAGGCGAAGCCTTTGGCCTTGCCTTGCTTCCGCTTGCCTTACCTTAGCCCCCGAACCACGTAGCGAACCGTGAACGACCAGACCCACATGCGCGCCGCGCTGTCGCTGGCCAGGCGCGGCCTTGGCGCGACCTGGCCGAACCCGTCGGTCGGCTGCGTGATCGTGAAT
>CAXTSD010000086.1:0-8714 GCA_964246775.1 uncultured Acetobacteraceae bacterium
ACGCCGCGCGGACTAGCCGAAGTGAGCGCCGGCCTGTGCCGGCTGCTGCGCGACGAGGTGACCGAGCAGCTCGCCCTCGCCACCCCGGCGCTGACCGGGCTCGCCGATGACTGGCGCCGTTTGCTGTTCCCGGAAGCGAGCAACGAGCAGTTTGCCGACGGTTACGCACAGGCCGTGACGTTCGGTCTGCTGATGGCCCGCGCGCAGGGAATTACGCTCGCGGACGGGTTCGACCGCGTGGCCAAATCGCTCGCCAAGACGAACACGGTGATCGGCAGCGCCTTTCGCGTGCTGACTGACGACGTGGACGGCCAGGAGGCGTTGAAAACCTCGCTCGGCACGCTCACGCGCGTGATGGACGGCGTGGACTGGGCGGCAATCGGCAAGGGCGACCCGGACGCGTGGCTGTATTTCTACGAGTATTTTCTGGAGGCGTACGACAACGCGCTGCGCAAGCAGACCGGCTCCTACTACACGCCGCCCGAGGTCGTAACCGCGATGGTGCGCTTGGTCGATGAGGTGCTGCGCGATCCCACGCGGTTCGGGGTAGCGGAAGGGTTGGCCTCGGCAGAGGTCACGTTGGCCGACCCCGCCGTCGGCACCGGCACTTACCTGCTCGGCGTACTCCGCCGGATCGCCGAAACGGTGAAGGCGGACCAGGGCGCCGGCGCAGTGCCCGGCGTGATCCGCGACGCGCTGAAACGGATCATCGGCTTCGAACTGCAATTCGGCCCGTTCGCCGTGGCCCAACTCCGGTTGCTCGCCGAGGTCGCCGATCTGCTGAAGGTGAAAGGGACCGTGCCGGGCGACGTCCGGACGCGGCTTTACGTCACCAACACGCTTGGCAATCCCGACGAAGAGCACGAGTACATTCCGCAAATCCTGAAGCCGCTGGCCGACTCGCGGCGGCAAGCGAACGCGATCAAGCGCGCCGAGCCGATCACCGTCGTGATCGGTAACCCGCCCTATAAGGAGAGGGCGAAGGGCCGTGGCGGCTGGGTTGAGGCGGGAAGCGCAAGCACGAAGGCACCGTTCGAACGCTGGATGCCGCCGGCGGCCTGGGGCGTCGGCGCGCACACGAAGCACCTGCGCAATTTGTACGTCTATTTCTGGCGCTGGGCGACCTGGAAGGTGTTCGGCGACAGCGCTGCCGCATCGCAGGCGCCGGCCGACCGACGCGGCATCGTGTGTTTCATTACTGTCGCCGGTTTTCTGAACGGCCCGGGGTTTCAGGCGATGCGCGACGACCTGCGGCGCACAACCGACGAAATCTGGGTGGTGGATTGTTCGCCCGAGGGCCATCAGCCGGCGATCGGGAGCCGTGTCTTCCAAGGCGTTCAGCAACCGGTTTGCATCGTTCTCGCCGCGCGGACGGGAAAGCCTGACGCGGGCACGCCGGCGCGGGTGCGCTTCCGGTCGCTGCCGGCAGGCGGGCGTGAGGAAAAATTTGCGGCGCTCACGGCGCTCACACTGGATGGCGACGGCTGGACAGACTGTCCCGCCGATGGCCGAGCCGCGTTCCTGCCGTCGGCGACAGGCGGCTGGGCGACCTATCCTGCGCTGGACGCGCTGTTCGCCTACGACGGATCGGGCGTCATGCCTGGTCGCACCTGGGTCATCGCGCCCGACAAGCAATCGCTTGCTGACCGGTGGAAGCGTCTGGTTGGGGAGACCGACGCGGCCAAGAAGGAGCTGCTGTTCCATCCGCATGGGTCGGATGGTGAACTCGGCGACCGACACACGGGCAAGGTGCTGTCACAAGGGCTCCCCGGCCACGAGCACCGCGCTGCCTCGGTCGCCAAGGACAAGGGAGCGGTGATCGCGCCTATTCGCTACGGCTTCCGCTCCTTCGACCGCCAGTGGATTATCCCGGATAATCGGCTGCTGAACAGGCCCAATCCAACGCTCTGGGGCGTACACTCTCAGCGGCAGGTCTACTTGACTGCTCTCAGCCGTACATCGCCAAGCACCGGTCCTGGTCTCTCTTTTACAGCCCACGTCCCTGACCTTGACCACTACAGGGGATCGTTCGGCGGTAGAGTATTGCCACTCTGGGCGGACACCGATGGCAAGATTCCGAATTTCTATCCGTCCGTGCTTGTCAAGCTGGCCGAGATCTACGCCGCGTCGGTCTCGGCCGAGGACATGCTTGCTTACATCGCTGCCGTCGCGGCTAACCCCGCCTATACCGCTCGCTTCGCGCCCGACCTGGTGCAGCCCGGCCTGCGTATCCCCATCACCGCGGACCCAGCCCTGTTCGCCGAGGCCGTCGCCCTCGGTCGCGAGGTTATCTGGTTGCACACTTTTGGCGAACGCTTCGCGGACCCGCAGGCGGGACGCCCGGCCAGCGCACCGCGCCTGCCGGATGCCGAGCGGCCACGCATCCCCGAGGGCGGCGCGATCCCGGCGACCGAAGACGCCATGCCGGAGACGATCACCTACAATCCTGTGGCGCGGCGATTAAAACTCGGTGTCGGCTACGTGGACAACGTCGCACCGGAAGTCTGGGCTTACGAGGTCTCCGGCAAGCAGGTGCTGACGCAGTGGTTCAGCTACCGAGGCCGCGACCGGAGCCGGCCGATTATCGGCGACCGCCGCCAGCCTTCGCCTCTCGCCGACATCCAGCCCCCCGGCTGGCTCGCCGAATACACCACCGAGCTGCTGAACGTGCTGAATGTGCTGGGCCGGCTCGTAAAGCTTGAAAACGATCAAGCCGATCTGCTCTCTCGCATCTGCTCGGGACCGACAATCAAGGTAGATGCGCTGGCAATGACTGGCCCGATCACGACGAGGGCTAGGAAGCGCAAAGACGAGAAACAGGGAGAGTTTTTGGCCTGAGACACGCGGAGGCTCGATCAACCTTCGATCCTACACCGACCGTAAGCACCAGCCGTGAGCGCGAAAATGACAGCTCAGCCGAACGCGGCGGGGTCGGGGCCGAGGCGCTCGCTGCGGTCGAGGGCGGCGATGGCGGCCATCTCGGCGTCGTCGAGCGCGAAATCGGTGACCGCGAGGTTTTCGCGCAGACGCGACGGCGTCACCGTCTTCGGGATGACTATGGTGCCGAGCTGCAGGTGCCAGCGCAGCACGATCTGCGCCGCGGTCTTGCCGTGCGCCTCGGCGAGGCGGGCGAGGACAGGGTCGTCGAGCAGGGCCTTGCCCTGGCCGATCGGGCTCCACGCCTCGGTCCTGATGCCGTGCTCGGCGTGGTAGGCGCGCAGCGCGGGCTGTTGCAGATAGGGGTGCAGCTCGACCTGGTTGAGCGCCGGCGCGACACCGGTCTCGTCCATCACCCGGGCGAGATGCGCCTCGGTGAAGTTCGACACGCCGACCGCGCGCGTGCGCCCCTCGTCGCGCAGCCGCACGAGGCTGCGCCAGGCTTGCGCGTAGCTGTCGTTCTTCGGCGCCGGCCAGTGGATCAGATAGAGGTCGACCTGCTCGAGGCCGAGCTTGCCGAGGCTTTCGCCGAGTGCGGCGGGCGCGTCGGCCTGCCGGTCGTTCCACAGCTTGGTGGTGACGAAGATGTCCTGGCGCGGCAGGCCGGCCCGGCGCAGGCCTTCGCCGGTACCGCGCTCGTTGCGGTAGATCGCCGCGGTGTCGATGCTGCGGTAGCCGGCCGCGATCGCCGCCGCCACCGTCTCGGCGGCCTCGCCGTCCGAGACCTGGAACACGCCGAGGCCGAGTTGCGGCATGGCGACGCCCGCCGCGATCGTGATCTGTTCCAGTCCCTGTGCCAGTCCCTCTGCCGGTGCCGCCATGCCGCCGCTCTCCCCCTGGTCCGACGACAACCGCCGGGACCGCCTCGCGGTTGCGCGGCGTGGTTTGGCGGCGGGGCGGCGGCTGCGATGCAGCCGGCAAATTGTCACGCGACTGCCATCAAGCCGGGGCGGCTGCCTTGCTAAGTCCGGACGTCACCAAATCGAGGGCGAAATGTCCGATCTCACGATGAGCGGCGGCGTCCCGGCCGCCTCGCCGCGGCCGCAGCTCGACGGCAGGCCGCACCGGGGCGGCGCCGTCGCGTTTCTGCTTGTCCTGGTCGCCGGCCTCGGCTACGCCGCGTTCAGCATCGCGCGCGACATGAACGATGCCGGCGAGCACACGCTCGCCATCGGCACCTTGGTGATGCTCGGGCTCGCCTTGCTGATCGCGCTCGGCTTCGAGTTCGTGAACGGCTTTCACGACACGGCGAACGCCGTCGCCACAGTCATCTACACCCACGCGCTGCCGCCGCTGGTGGCGGTGGTCTGGTCCGGCAGCTTCAACTTCCTCGGCGTGCTGACCTCGAGCGGCGCCGTCGCCTACACCATCGTCTCGCTGTTGCCGGTCGAGCTCATCCTGCAGGTCGGTTCCGGCGCCGGCTACGCGATGATCTTCGCCCTGCTGATCGCGGCGATCATCTGGAACCTCGGCACCTGGGCGCTCGGCCTGCCGAACAGCTCGTCGCACGCGCTGATCGGCTCGATCATCGGGGTCGGCCTCGCCAACCAGCTGATCGCGCCGCAGGGTGCCGCGACCTCCGGCGTCGACTGGGGGCAGGCGGTGGGCGTGCTCAAGTCGCTGCTGTTCAGCCCGCTGATCGGCTTCGCGCTCGCCTATCTGCTGCTGGTGGTGATGAAGCTGGTGGTGCGCAGCCATCGGCTTTACGAGGCGCCGCAGGGCAGCACGCCGCCGCCCTGGCCGATCCGCGCGTTGCTGATCCTGACCTGCACCGGGGTGTCGTTCTTCCACGGCAGCAATGACGGGCAGAAGGGCATGGGCCTGATCATGCTGATCCTGATCGGCGCCGCGCCCACCGCCTACGCGCTGAACCGCGCCATCCCGCAGAGCACGACGCCGGCGTTCCTGCACTCGATGCAGGACGGCCGCGGCGTGTTCGAGGCGCATGCCGGCGGCAGCCCGCTGCCCGCGACCCCGGCGGCGGCGCGCGCGGCGGTGAGCGAGGCCTTGAAGTCGCGGGCGCTCGACAAGCCGGAGGTCTACGCGGCGCTCGCCACGATGACTGGCGACATCGCCGACCAGGTGAAGACCTACGGCGCCATCAAGGCGGTGCCGGCGGCGGCGACGCAGAACGTGCGCAACGAGATGTTCCTCGCCGCCGACGCGGTCGGCATCCTCGGCAAGAGCAAGGCGGCGCTCGGCGACGGCGAGGCGGCCAGGCTGAAGACGATGAAGACCGCGCTCGACAGCGGCACCCGCTTCATCCCGACCTGGGTCAAGGTCTCGGTCGCGCTGGCGCTCGGCCTCGGCACGATGGTCGGCTGGAAGCGCATCGTGGTGACCGTCGGCGAGAAGATCGGCAAGACCCACCTGACCTACGCGCAGGGCGCCTCGGCGGAGATCGTGGCGATGGCGACGATCGGGCTCGCCGACGTCTATGGCCTGCCGGTCTCGACCACGCACGTGCTGTCGTCGGGCGTCGCCGGCACGATGGCGGCCAACGGCTCGGGGCTGCAATGGGGCACGATCAAGGCGATGGCGATGGCCTGGCTGCTCACCCTGCCGGCGGCGATGGCGATCGCCGGCTCGCTCTACGTCATCCTGCGCCAAGTGTTCTAGCAAGGGTGGCGGGAGAGACTGTCCGCGACGCGACGCTGTCGCTGTTCCAATCCGCGGTGCGCGACGTCGCCGGCGCGCGGCACGTCGGCGGCGCCGATCTCGCTGGCGGCGCCCATCTTGCCGGCAGCGCCGGGCTGATGGCGGCGGCGGCCGACCTCGTCTCGCGCAAGCTGCACCGGATGCCGATCCCCACCGTGCCGCCGCCCGGCAGCGTCGGCGACCTCTGGACCTGTGCCCGGCTCGGCCTCGACTACCTCGAGGCGCGGCTCGCCGGCGATGCGGCGACGGCGGCGCATATCGCAAGCGAGCTCGACTTCGCGCCGTGCGACCCCGGCTGGCTCACCACTTTGACCGCCTATCTCGGCTATTTCGGCCCCGGCGGGGCGCGTCGGGCGGTGCCGTATCGGCGTCCGGCGAGCATTGGCGACGCGGTGATCCCGCTCTCGCCGGGCTGCAGGATCGCGCTGATCAGCGACTGGGGCACCGGCAGCCTGGACGCGTGCGCGGTGCTGCGATCAGTGGCGCGGCAGCGTCCGGACGTGCTGATCCATCTCGGCGATATCTACTATTCCGGCACCAAGGCCGAGTGCGAGGACCACTTCCTGCGCCTGATCGAGGCGGAGCTCGGCCCGGCGGGAGCACGCATCCCGGTGTTCACCCTGTCCGGCAACCACGACATGTATAGCGGCGGCGACGGCTATTACGGGCTGATCGACGGGCTGAATGAGGGGGCGATGCGGCAGCGCGCCAGCTGGTTCTGCCTGCGCAGCACCGACGGCGCCTGGCAGATACTCGCCACCGACACCGGGGTCAACGACCACGATCCGCTGGCGAGCCTCGCCACCACGGTCGAGACCTTTCTCGAGCCGGAGGAGGAGGCGTGGCATCTTGCGCGCCTCGCGGAGTTCGCCGGGCGGACGATCCTGCTGTCGCACCATCCGGTGTTCTCGGCCTTCTACCAGCTCTCGGAGCGGCGGGCGGATGGCAGCCTCGATCCGGTGAACCAGTCGCTCGCCGGCTCGCTCAGGCGTTTCCAGGCGGCCGGCCGGGTCAGCGCCTGGTTCTGGGGGCACGAGCATAACCTCTGCCTGTATCAACCCTATGCCGGGCTCGATCGCGGCCGCTGCGTCGGCAACGGCGCCATCCCGGTGTTCGTCGCCGACCAGCCGTATACGCCGCTCGCCGGCCTCGTCTCGCCGCCGGCGCTGATCGGCGGCACCTCGCTCGGCAATGACGGCACGGTCTACAATCACGGCTACACGATCATCACCCCCGGCTTGGGCAGCGCTGCCTACTATCAGCATACCGATGACCGGCCGTTGTACCGGGAGGTATTTACGTAAGGCAAGGCAAGGCAAGGGGCTTTGCCCCTTGACCCCACCAAAGGCCGGCGGCCTTTGGAAACCATTTTATAAAAGCTTTTTGGTTCTTTTTCTCGAAAAAGAACCGCTTCCTAACCTACTCCGCCGCGATAGCGGCGTAGCCGATCTCCGCCTTGGTCTCCAAGAACTCGCCGAACGCCAGGTCGCCCCACTCGCGGCCGTTGCCGGACTGCTTGTAGCCGCCGAACGGCGCCATGATGTCGAGCCCGGCGCCGTTGATCGTCACCTGGCCGGCGCGCAGGCGCGAGGCGACGTAGCGCAAGGTGGACTTGTCGGTGCCCTGCACGTAGGCGGCGAGGCCGTACGGGGTGTCGTTGCCGATAGCGATCGCCTCGTCCAGCGTGTCGTAGCCGAGAATGGTCAGCACCGGGCCGAAGATCTCCTCGCGGGCGATCGTCATGTCGTTGGTAACGCCGGCGAACACGGTGGGCTTCACGTAGTAGCCGCGCTCGAGGCCGTCGGGGCGGCCGCGGCCCCCGGCGCCCAGGGTTGCGCCCACCTCGAAGCCCTTGCCGATCAGCGCCTGGATCTTGTTCCACTGCGTCTCGGAAGCGACCGGGCCGAGATGGGCGTTGCCGTTCGGGTCGCCGACCGTGGTCGCCTCCGCCGCGGCGCGGGCGACGGCGACCACCTCCTCCATGTGGCTGTTCGGCGCCAGCATGCGGGTCGGCGCGTTGCAGGACTGGCCGGAGTTCTGCATCACCGAGGCGACGCCGTGGGTCACCGCGCGCTGGATGTCGGCGTCCGCCAGGATGACGTTGGGCGACTTGCCGCCGAGCTCCTGATGCACGCGCTTGACGGTGGGCGCGGCGGCGCGCGCGACCTCGATGCCGGCGCGCGTCGAGCCGGTGAAGGAGACGAGGTCGATGCCGGGATGGCCGCTGATCGCCGCACCGACGCCCGGGCCGTCGCCGTTCACGAGGTTGAACACGCCCGCCGGAACCCCGGCGGCGTGCAGTATCTCGGCCAGCACGATGCCGGAGAACGGCGCCACCTCGGAGGGCTTCAGCACCATCGTGCAGCCGACGGCGAGTGCCGGGGCCACCTTGCAGACCATCTGGTTGACCGGCCAGTTCCACGGCGTGATGAAGCCGCACACGCCGATCGGCTCGCGCGCGATCAGGGTGCTGCCGCGCAGCGTCTCGAACTCGTAGCCCTTCAGCGCCGCGATCGCGGCCTGGAAATGGCCGATGCCGATGGCGGCCTGCGCCTGCTGGGCGAGGCTCGCCGGCGCCCCCATCTCCTCGGTGATCGCCGCCGCCATGTCGTTGTAGCGCTTCTGATACTCGGCGACGATGCGCTCGAGCAGGGCGAGCCGATCCTCGCGGCTGGTCTCTGAGAAGCTCGCGAAGGCAACGCGGGCGGCGGTGACGGCGCGGTCGACGTCGGCCGCGGCGCCGAGGCTGATCCTGCCGCAGACCTCCTCGTTGGCCGGGTTGACGACGTCGAGCGTGCTCGGGCTGGCCGGCTCGACCCACTCGCCGTTGATGTAGAATTTGGTGTAGTCGCGCATGACGCTGGCCTCCCGGCGGTTCTTGCCACCCTTGTCGCATTGCCGCCGCACGGATGCCAGTGGGCAGCGAGCCCGGCTTGCCTGCCTGCCTGGACCGTCAGGCCGCCTCCGGCACCGTTCCGATCGTCGCCAGGTACTGCGGCTCGCCGAAATCGCCAGCGTCCTCGTCGGCGACGATGCGCACGAGGTGGGCCCCGACCACCTTGCCGCCGGCCATCGCCCGCTCCGCCCGGCGGACCGCCTCCGCCTGGTCGCGGCAGGCG
>CAXTSD010000087.1:0-8510 GCA_964246775.1 uncultured Acetobacteraceae bacterium
GCTCAGCGCCGGGCGCCGAGCGGGCGCAGCACGCGCGCCTCGTCCTCGCCTCGCGCGGGATAGGCGGCAAGCTCCGCCGCCATCAGCGCGTGCGGCCGGCCGTGCAGCTCGAGCCGCTCCAGCACCCGCCAGCGCAGCGCCTCGAACATGGCGACGTTCTGCGCCTGCACGTGGGCGAGGAAGCGCTCGCAGCCGCGCGCGCGGGCGGTGCCGACGGCCATCCGGATGAGCCCGGCGCCAAGCGCGCCGACGCGCCGGAGTTCTGGCCGCACGGCGAGGCGCGACCCCCACCACAGCCGCGCCTGCGCCTCGTGGATGCGCACCGCGCCGACCACGCGATACGGCGAGCCGAGCACGCAGCTCGCCGCGACGATCGCCGTCCCGACCTCATCGACGCCGTCGCGGTCGTCGCCGTCGAAAATCCCCTGCTCGGCGCAGAACACCTCGCGACGCAGCGCGAAATACTCGGCCCGGCTCCACGCCGCGTCGGCGAACATCAGCCGATACTCGCCCGGCAGGAAGGGCGGCATCGGGTCGGTATACAGCGCGACGGCGCTCATGCCTCGTAGCGCGACGGCGCTCATGCCTCGTACGCGGCGAGCGAGGAGCAGGCGCCGCACTTGCCGCAGCCGGCCTTGGCCGTGCCGGAGGTCATGCCGGCGGCGTTCAGCATCGCGCCGAGCGGCGGCAAGACCTCACGCATGAACGCCGGATCGGGCGCGGCGTGGCCCTCGAGCGGTGTGCCGGAGATCGGCACGAACGGCACGACAAACGGATAGACGCCGAGTGCCACCAGCGTTTCGCACAGCCGCAGGATGTCGTCCGGCGTGTCGCCGAGCCCGGCGAGCAGATAGGTGCTGACCTGGCCGCGCCCGAACACCGGCACCGCCTCGGCGAACGCCTCGAGGTAGCGCTCGACCGGAACCGTCGCCTTGCCAGGCATGATCCGCTGGCGCACCGCCTGGCTCGCCGCCTCCAGATGCATCCCCAGGCTGTCGACGCCGGCGGCGCGCAAGCGGGCGAACCAGGCGTGGTCGCGCGGCGGCTCGCATTGCGCCTGGATCGGCAGGTCGATTGCCGCCTTGATTGCGAACGCGCTCTCCGCCAGCACCGCCGCCCCGCGGTCGGTCAGGTTCGGCGTGCCGGTGGTCAGCACCATGTGTCTCACGCCGTCGAGCAGCACCGCCATCCGCGCCACCTCGGCAAGCTGCTGCGGCGTCTTGCGCGCGATCGTGCGCCCGGCGGCGAGCGACTGGCCGATGGCGCAAAACTGGCAGGCGGTACGCCGGTCGGCATAGCGTATGCAGGTCTGCAGCACCGTCGTCGCCAGCACGTCGGCGCCGTGCAGCATCGCGATCTTCCAGTAAGGCACGCCGTCGAGCGTCTGCTGCGAGTAGAACCGCGGCTGGCGCGGAAACGACAGCGCGCCAACCGCGACGTCCCCGCGGAACAGCAGGCTGCGCCCGGCGTGGTCGGGAGGCTCGGCCCGGAACGGCGAGCGTCGGGCGGCGCCCGTGTGCACCGGCACCATCACCGTCCGGCCGCCGATCACGACCGCCTTGTGGTCGGACGGCCCGGCGCCCCCGCGCCGGCTCGGCGCCGACACGTCGCTCTGCCGGCTTTGCGCAGACGCGTCGCCGCGCCGGCTCGGCGCAGATTCGTCACTCTGCCGGCTTGACGCCGGCGCGCCGCCGTCCGGCTCAGTCAGCCGCAGACCGAAGGATTGCAGCTCGGTGATCAGCGCGCTCGCGTTCGGCAATGCTGCGAGCCTCGTCATCGGCATCTGGCAGGCTCCGTGGCATGCTGGTCTTGTGCAGGCTGGCGGGACGGTCGTCGTGCAGCAGCGACAGCAGCTCTGGCCGCGCGTAGTGGCCGACGCTGTCCATCATCCGCTTGCGCTTGGTGATCAGCGACAGGTCGAGGTCGGCCACCACCATGCCCTCGCCCTGGCTGAGCGATGGGGCGAGATGCACCCCTTCGGGCGAGACGATGGCGCTGCCCGAGCCGCCGCGCAGCGCCTGCTGCAGCCCGGCATCGGGGGTGATTTGCGTGATCTGCGCGTCGGTCAGCCAGCCGGTGGCGTTGACCACGAAGCAGCCCGCCTCCAGCGCATGGTGGCGTATCGTCACCTCCATCTGGTCGGCGAAGATCTGGCCGACCATCGAGCCCGGGAACTGCGCGCAGTGGATCTCCTCGTGCTGCGCCATCAGGGCGAAGCGGGCGAGCGGATTGTAGTGCTCCCAGCAGGCGAGCGCCCCGATGCGGCCGACGGCGCTGTCGACGACGCTGAGCCCGGCGCCGTCGCCCTGGCCCCAGACCATGCGCTCGTGGAAGGTCGGCGTGATCTTGCGACGGTGCAGCAGCAGCGCGCCGTCGGCGTCGAACACGAGCTGGGCGTTGTAGAGGGTACCGTGGTCGCGTTCGTTGATGCCGAGCACGACCACCAGGCCGGCGGCGCGCGCCGCCGCGGCGACCGCCGCCGTGACCGGGCCGGGCACGCTCGGCGCATGCTCGTAAAGCCGCATGTGCGCCGCGCCCATGCGCGCCGGCGGCGTCACGAACGCGAAATAGGGGTAGTACGGCACGCAGGTCTCGGGAAACACCGCGAGCCGCACGCCGTCCGACGCGGCCCGGGCGATCGCCTCCAGCACCTTCTCCACGGTGCCGTCCGCGCTGTCGAGCACCGGGCTGAGCTGGATGGCGGCGGCCCGCACGCTGGCCATCGCCCGGCCTCAGAGCCCGGTTAAGAATGCGCTGCGGCGAGCCAGAGGCGCCCTTGGCGCCGCCCGGCGTGGATTTCCGAGCACCGGCGCGGAGCGGCCATGCGGGCCGTGAGCACCGGAGCGCAGGAAAGCCGCGTCGGATGGCCGCCGCAGTAGCATTCTCACACTGTCCAGCTATCGAGTATGAAGGCGCCATCGCGCCGGTGCGTGAGGATGCAGTCGAGCACGTCCTGCGGCGCGATCGGCCGGATGCCGGGGATCAGCGAGCCCTCGCCGTGGCCATACAGCGCCTGCATCGAAAACCGGCAGGCGTACACCTTGCCGCCTTCCTCCATGAACTTGATCAGCTGATGGTTGAAGTTCTGGTGGCCGGGAAACGCCTCGTCGCCGAGACGCGGAAAGCCGCGCTGCACGCCGAGCGTGATGCCGGGACCGTAGAGCAGGATGGCGGTCTCGAACCCCTTGCGCTGCAATCGCGTCGCCTGCAGCAGGTTCACTAGCCCGATCGAGCCCTCGAAGGCGACGGTGTGGAAGGTGACCAGCGCCTTCTCGCCCGGCTTCGCCTTCACGTCCTCGAACACCTTCTCCTCGTAGTCGACGAGGGCGTCACCCGGCTTGTTCGGCTCGCGTTCGACCTTCGGCATGGCTGCCCGGCTCCTCCCCCTGGGCCCGTCGCGCACGGGCATCCCGGCTGGCGTAAACGCCATCCCGCTCAGTAGTCGAGCAAGACACGTGCCAAGGCAGGGTGGGGGCGCTGGAGCGGGTGAAGGGAATCGAACCCTCGTATGCAGCTTGGGAAGCTGCCGTTCTACCATTGAACTACACCCGCGCCCGGATGCTGGTCGCACCAACGCGCCTCTCAGCATACGGCAGGCCCGGTTGACGGCGCAATGCGGGCGCTTCTAGGCTCCGCCCCGGCGTTCGCGGCCGCAGCAATCCGGGGCCGGGCTTGCTGAGCGGAGCCGACAGCATCATGACCAGCCAATACCGTATCGCCACCCGCCTCGTGCACAGCGGCGTCGAGCGCACGCCATACGGCGAGACCACCGAGGCGCTGTTCCTCACCTCGGGCTTCATCTACGACGACGCCGGGCAGGCCGAAGGCACGTTCGACGGCAGCGTCGAGCACTACCAGTACTCGCGTTTCGCAAACCCCACCGTCGCCATGCTCGAGCGCCGCCTCGCCGACCTCGAGGGCGCCGAGGCGTGCCGCGCCACCGCGACCGGCATGGCGGCGATCAACGCCGCGATGCTGAGCCACCTGAAAACCGGCGACCGCGTCGTCGCCTCGCGCGCGCTGTTCGGCTCCTGCCACTGGATCGTCTCGACGCTGCTGCCGAAATTCGGCATCGAGAGCGTGTTCGTCGACGCCTGGGACCTGCCCGGCTGGCGGCAGGCGCTGTCCGTGCCGACCGCGCTGGTGCTGCTCGAGACGCCGTCCAACCCGATGCTCGAGGTGCTGGACCTGCCGGCGATCGCTGGCCTCGCCCACGCCGCCGGCGCCCTCGTCGTGCTCGACAACGTGTTCGCGACGCCGCTGCTGCAGCAGGGCCTGGCACTCGGCGCCGACGTCATCGTGTATTCCTGCACCAAGCACATCGACGGCCAGGGCCGGGTGCTCGGCGGCGCCGTGCTCGGCACCAAGGCCTGGATCGAGGGCACGCTGCAGCCGTTCTTCCGCAACACCGGCCCGGCGATGTCGCCCTTCAACGCCTGGCTGCTGCTCAAGAGCCTCGAGACCATGCCGTTGCGCGTCGAGGCGAGCTGCGTCCGCGCCGCCCGGCTCGCCGATTTCCTTGCCGGCAGCCATGGCATTTCGCGGGTCTGGTATCCCGGCCGCGAGGACCATCCGCAGCGCGAACTCGCTGCCGCCCAGATGTCGGCCGGCGGCACCCTCGTCACCTTCGAGGTGGCCGACAAGGCGGCGGCGTTTCGCATGATGGACGCGTTCCGCCTGATCGCGATTTCGAACAATCTCGGCGACAGCCGCTCCATGGTGACGCATCCGGCGACGACGACGCACATGCGCATCGGCGCCGAGGAGCGCGCCCGGCTCGGCATCAGCGACGGCGTGATCCGCCTGTCGGTCGGGCTCGAGGACCCGGCCGACCTCGAGGACGACCTGCAACGTGGGCTTGACGCGTTGTGACTTGCGAAGCTTCGGCCTGACCGGGCCGAGGCGACGCTTCGGGAGAGCATGATGCCGCGCCAGAGACCATCATCGAGACGATCGTCCGAGCCTGAACCAGACCCGTCGGCCGAACCTGATCGCGGCGGCGGGCGCGCCGGCTACGCGACGACGACGCGCGGCATACGGGTCAGCGTGCGGTCGTTCTATCTGGACGACCAGTCGGAGCCGGAGGAGGGTCAGTATGTCTGGGCCTACCGCGTCAGGATCGAGAACACCGGCGGCGAGCCGGTGCAGTTGCTGGCCCGCTCCTGGCGGATTACCGACGCGCGCGGCCGCACGGTCGAGGTGAACGGCGAGGGCGTCGTCGGCGAGCAGCCATCACTCGATCCGGGCGAGGCGTTCGAATACACCTCCGGCACGCCGCTCGAGACGCCGACCGGCTTCATGGCAGGCGCCTACCACATGGTGGCGACCCGCTCGGGCGAGCGTTTCGAGGTCGAGATACCCGCCTTCAGCCTCGACAGCCCGCACCAAAGTGGCCGGCTTCACTAGAGTATCACCAGATCGAACGGGGTTCGTCTGGTTGAGTCGAGATGCTCGTCGGACGACAACGCCAGGACGTGCTCCGATCCGCTTTGATCAAAGCACCCTCTGAGTCAGGCGATCAGTCGCCAGGAAAATAGTTCGGGTGCCACTCCTCGTTGCCATAGGCCGGGCTGACGAAGGGTCCGGTCGCGCCGCCACCTGCGCCGTATGGCGAATTCGCCCCGGCTGCCGCGCCGTTGCCGAGGTGAACGCCATGGCCGAAATCCTGGCCGCCAGCGCCGCCGAATCGCACCCCGTCATCCCTGGCGCGGCGACCGGGGCTGTTGGCGCCGCTGAGCCGGCCGGATGCGCCGTTGGGCAGGCCGTATGGCGGCAAGACCCGCCCGCCACCGCCGAGCGTGCCCTCAAGCCCGTTGGTCTGGCCGTACAGGCCAACGCCGGCCTGCGGCTCGATCGGCGGAAACCTGAAATTGCCGTTGCGCGCGCCAAAGCCGCCATATCCGGCGCCATACCCGCCCCCATGTCCTCCGGCACTGCCGGCGAAGCCGCCCTGAGTGAATCCTTGGGCGGCGGCAGCGCTGACCAGCGCTTGGAGCAGGACGGCAGCCAGCAGCCAAGGACCAGCGCGCACCGCCGCACTCCACCATAGTCACAGCCTTGAGTTGCAGTGCACCCTACACTACAAACGTTGCACGAGCAATACCGATGTCACGCCGGCGTCGTACTCGTGTCGCCGGACTTGCCTGGCGTCGGGGCGCCAGGCTGGTGCGCCGCGCCCAGCACACGCCGCACCAGCGCCATGGCCGCCGCCGAGCCCCAATTCGCCGAACCCTCCAGCCGCCCGCGCTCCCGTCCGTCGCGATCGACCAGCAGAGTGGTCGGGAACGCCGACAGGCCGAGCGCATGCACGCCGTTGCTGTCGGGGTCGAGCAGCACCGGTAGCGACGTGATGCCGTGCGCGTCGAGGAACGGCCGCACCGAAGCGGCGCCGGCGCGATCAGCCGACACTGCCAGCACCACGATGCCGCTGCCGGCGAGCGAGCGCGCCAGCGCCTGCAAGGACGGCATCTCCTGCACGCAGGGGCCGCACCAGGTCGCCCAGAAGTTCAGCACCACCGCCTGGCCGCGATACTCGGCAAGCGCGCGCTGGCCGCCGGTTTCGGTCGTGAACACGAGATCGGGCAGCGCCGCGCGCTCTGGCGTCGGGCGGAAATTGCCCATCCCGCCCTCGACATCCTGGCCGCCGCCGCCTGCCGTCTCGTCGAGCGGATGCAGCAGCGGCGGCCCGTCCAGCCCGTGGGGAACCAGCGAATTGCGGAACAGCACGACGCCGAGTACGGTCCCGGCGCCGGCGAGCAGCGCCCGCCTGGTGGTCAGCTTGAGGATGGACGGTCTGTTGGGCATCGACGATCTACCTGAGCGGGGGCACCCCGAGAGAGCGGTGCCACTGCAAGCTGGCGGCGGCGCGGCCAATATCCAGTGGGGCGGCCGGTTCGCCGGCGGCCCGTCGGCGATCATGGCCGAGATCAACGCCTCGATCGGCTTCGATGCAAGGCTGTGGCGACAGGACATACGCGGCTCGCTCGCCCACGCCGCCATGCTCGCCCGCCAGGCCATCATCACCGACGCCGACGCGGCGGCGATTGAGGACGGCCTGCACGGCATCGCCGCCGACATCGAGGCCGGCCGCTTCGCCTTCGAGAGCGCCCTCGAAGATATCCACATGAACATCGAGGCGCGCCTTGCCGAGCGCATCGGCGAGCCCGGCAAGCGCCTGCACACCGCGCGCAGCCGTAACGACCAGGTCGCGACCGATTTTCGCCTGTGGATACGCGACGCCATCGACGGCCTCGACGGCCAGCTCGCCGGCCTGATGCGCGCCCTCGCCGACCGCGCCGCCGAGCACGCCGCCGACCCGATGCCCGGCTTCACCCACCTGCAGACCGCGCAGCCGATCACCTTCGGCCACCATTTGCTCGCCTATGTCGAGATGCTGTCCCGCGATCGCGGCCGGTTGCGCGACGCCCGCACCCGCCTCAACGAGTGCCCGCTCGGCGCCGCGGCGCTCGCCGGCACCGCGTTTTCGATCGACCGCGACGCCACCGCCGCCGCCCTCGGCTTTGACCGCCCGAGCGCCAACTCGCTCGACGCCGTCTCCGATCGCGACTTCGCGCTCGAATACCTCTCCGCGCTGTCGATCTGCGCCATCCACCTCTCCCGCCTCGCCGAGGAGATCGTGCTGTGGTGCAGCGCGCCGTTCGGCTTCATCCGCCTGTCCGACGCGTTCTCGACCGGCAGCTCGATCATGCCGCAGAAGCGCAACCCGGACGCCGCCGAGCTGACGCGCGCAAAGTCCGGCCGCATCGTCGGCGCGCTGGTCGGACTGCTCACGGTGATGAAGGGCCTGCCGCTCGCCTACGCCAAGGACACCCAGGAGGACAAGCAAGGCGTGTTCGACGCCACCGACGCCCTCGCCCTCGCCCTCGCCGCCAGCGAAGGCATGATACGCGACCTCACCGCCGACACCGGCCGCATGGCCGCACTCGCCGGCGGCTGTCATTCGACCGCGACCGATCTTGCCGACTGGCTGGTCCGGGTGCGCAAGCTGCCGTTCCGCACCGCCCACCACGTCACCGGCCGCATCGTCGCCCGCGCCGAGGCCGCCGGCGTCAGCCTCGACGCCCTGCCGCTCGCCGACATGCAGGCCGAGGAGCCGAGCATCACCGCCGACCTGCTCGCCGCGCTCACCGTGCCCGCCTCCGTCGCCTCGCGCACCAGCTACGGCGGCACCGCACCCGCCAACGGCGCCGCCGCGGCGTCGCGCTGGCAGGCGGCGCTGGCGTGAGGACCACGCTGCTGCTGCTCGCCCTCGCCCTCGCCTTGGCCGGCTGCGGCAAGCGCGGCGCGCCCAGCCCGCCCGGGCCGGCGGACAAGCTCACCTACCCGCGCAGCTACCCGACCCTCTAAGCAAGGCGAGGGCTCTGCCAGAGATCCCGAGGCCAGCATCCCTTGCCATACTGTGCTTGCCCGCCACTAACTGCGGTGATGGACGCACTCTCGCCGACCGAGGATCCGAGCCCCGACGAGCTGCTCGCCGCGCGTCCGCACCT
>CAXTSD010000088.1:0-8479 GCA_964246775.1 uncultured Acetobacteraceae bacterium
AAAAGGGGTCTGGGGCCGACTGGCCCCAGCGGGTCGAGGGCAGAGCCCTCGCCTTAGGCGATCTTGAGGTTGGTCGCCGCCGCCTTGCCGCGCTCCATCGCCACGTCGTAGCTGACCTTCTGGCCGTCGTTCAGGCCGCGCAGCCCAGCCGCCTGCACCGCGGTGATGTGGACGAAAACGTCCTTGCCGCCGTCATCGGGCATGATGAAGCCAAAACCCTTCGTCGTGTTGAACCACTTCACTGTACCTTCCGCCATCACGTCTCTCCTCGTCATCTAACGATGCGCAACACTCGCATCGCATCTGACAACCGGGCCGTTTGTCGACTTGAGGGCATCCGGTAGGAGGCGCAGCAAGGCAAGCCAAAGCGTCGATTGCGCCCCCGCATTGGAGGCGGGGGCAGGCCGGTCTGTCGATAGTCAGATGGGTTTCCGCAGGCGCTGTGCAACTCCTGCAGGGCGGACCGGCGCGAATGAAAAAGGGCTGGACCTTGCGGCCCAGCCCTTGCTCACACTCGGACTGAACGTCGTCTTAGAAGTCCATGTCGCCCATGCCGCCGCCCGGCGGGCCACCGGCCGGCGCCTTCTTCTCCGGCTTCTCGGCGATCATCGCCTCGGTGGTGACGAGCAGGCCGGCGACCGAAGCCGCATCCTGCAGCGCCGTCCGCACGACCTTCGTCGGGTCGATGATGCCGGCCGCGACCAGGTCCTTGTACTCGCCGGTCTGGGCGTCGAAGCCGAAATTGTAGTCGTTGTTCTCCAGCACCTTGCCGGCGATCACCGCACCGTCCTCGCCGGCGTTCTCGGCGATCTGGCGCAGCGGCGTCTGGATCGCCTTGCGCACCAGCTCGATGCCGAAACGCTGGTCCTCGTTCTCCGGCGTGAGCTTGGCCAGAGCAACCGACGCCCGCGCCAAAGCGACGCCGCCGCCAGGCACGATGCCTTCCTCGACCGCGGCGCGGGTCGCGTGCAGCGCGTCGTCGACGCGGTCCTTGCGCTCCTTCACCTCGACCTCGGTCGAGCCGCCGACGCGGATCACCGCGACGCCGCCGGCGAGCTTGGCGAGCCGCTCCTGCAGCTTCTCGCGGTCGTAATCGGACGTCGTCTCCTCGACCTGGGCGCGGATCTGGTTGCAGCGGCCCTGGATGTCGGACTTCTCGCCCGCACCCTCGACGATCGTGGTGTTTTCCTTCTCGATCAGGATCTTCTTCGCCCGGCCGAGCATCTGCAGCGTCACCGTCTCGAGCTTGATGCCGAGGTCCTCGCTGATCACCTGGCCGCCGGTCAGGATCGCGATGTCCTCGAGCATCGCCTTGCGGCGATCACCAAAGCCCGGCGCCTTGACGGCGGCGATCTTGAGGCCGCCGCGCAGCTTGTTCACGACCAGGGTCGCGAGCGCCTCGCCCTCGACGTCCTCGGCGATGATCAGCAGCGGCCGGCCCGACTGCACGACGCTCTCGAGCAGCGGCAGCAGCGGCTGCAGGCCCGACAGCTTCTTCTCGTGGATCAGGATGTAGGGGTTGTCGAGGTCGGCAACCATCTTCTCGGCGTTGGTGATGAAATACGGCGAGACGTAGCCGCGATCGAACTGCATGCCCTCGACGACGTCGAGCTCGGTCTGGATGCCCTTCGCCTCCTCGACCGTGATCACGCCCTCGTTGCCGACCTTCTGCATCGCCTCGGCGATCATCCGGCCGATCTCGGTCTCGCCGTTGGACGAGATCGTGCCGACCTGCGCCGTCTCAGACGGCGTGGTGATCTTGCGGGTGCGCTCGGCCAGCTCGGCGACCACGGTCGTGACCGCCTTGTCGATGCCGCGCTTGAGGTCCATCGGGTTCACCCCGGCGGCCACCGCCTTCAAGCCCTCGCGGACGATCGCCTGCGCCAGCACGGTCGCCGTCGTCGTGCCGTCGCCGGCGAGGTCGTTGGTCTTGTTCGCGACCTCGCGCACCATCTGCGCGCCCATGTTCTCGAACTTGTCGGAGAGCTCGATCTCCTTGGCCACCGTCACCCCGTCCTTGGTGATGCGCGGCGCGCCAAAACTCTTGTCGATGACCACGTTGCGGCCCTTGGGGCCGAGCGTCACCTTGACCGCGTCGGCGAGTATGTCGACGCCGCGCAGCATGCGGCTGCGGGCATCAGGGCCGAAGCGAACGTCTTTCGCTGCCATATCAGGTATCCCTTGTCGTTCGTGTCGTTCGCGAGGCTTGGCTTCAGGCGGCCTTCGCGGTCGTCACGCTGACCTCGACGATGCCCATGATGTCGCTCTCCTTCATGATCAGGAGCTCCTCGCCATCAAGCTTTACCTCGGTGCCGGACCACTTGCCGAACAGGATGCGGTCGCCCGCCTTGACCTCGAGCGGCTGCAGGGCGCCCTGCTCGTTGCGGGCGCCGGGGCCGGCGGCCACCACCTCGCCCTCCATCGGCTTCTCCTTGGCGGTGTCCGGAATGATGATGCCGCCCTTGGTCTTCTCCTCCGCGTCTAGCCGGCGGACCACGACCCGGTCGTGCAGGGGACGAAATTTCGCCATGTCGGATTGCTCCATCACTGATTTTGGTCATTGCGAATGACAACAGGCCAACCGTGCCACCGCGCCCTGTGGGCACGATCCGCGGCGCGGCCTGGCACTCTCCACTCGAGAGTGCCAGAGAGCTAGAAGCTCGCCGCGAGCGAGTCAAGCCATCGGCAGCACTCTTGTCTCTCGAGTGCTAAGCCGCTGCAATCGCTTGCGGTTTTTTGTTGCGACACTGCGGCAATGACCGCCATCATCGGCGTCAGGGTAACGGCCGAGCGAGCCGGCGGCCCCCTCTCTCACCGAATGGAGGAACGATGAGCCTCGCGATGCAACTGCAGAGCTACCGCCTGACCACCGCGGAGATACTCTACCATCTGCCGGACCACCCTGGCCTGTTGCAGACCTATGTCTGGCAGGAGCTTGACCTCGCCCCGCGCTTCCCGAAACTCGCGCGCTTCCTCGAGTTCTGGGAGCGCGAGATCGAGGGGCGGCTGCATTCGGTCCGCGTCGGCTCGGCGCTGCTGATCAGCCCAGGCGAAATGCGGCACGCGAGCCACCTCGCGCATCTGCACTGAGGCCGCCGGCGAACCGAAGCGAGCAGGCGCTCAGCCGTCGGCCGGCGCGGCACCCGAGGCGACGCCCGCGTCCTCGCGCTTCGCGGCGTCGAGCAGCTTGCTGATCCGTCCGGCCTCTGCTGCGTCCTGCCGGCGCTGCTGCGCCGTGCGTCCGTGCCGCGCCCGGTTCTCCGCCGCCGCCGACGCCTCAAGCTGCCGCTCGAGGCGCTTGCGGGCGCGCCTCAAGTTGATGATCAAGGCCATGCGTCACCTCCGGCCGAACCGCAACGCCAGGCAGACGTTCAAGCCACGTCGTTCAAACAATGCAAGGGCGCGCCGCAGTGCTTGGAACCATACTGCTGATCATCGTCATCCTGCTGCTGCTCGGCGCCCTGCCGACCTGGCCGTATAGCGGCGGCTGGGGCTACTACCCATCGGGCGGCCTCGGCTTGGTCCTGCTCATCGTCATCGTGCTGCTGGTGGTCGGCAGGATCTAAGGCTGCGGAACGGCTTGTGCGGCATGGCGCTGGGCGAACACCCTGCCGCCGACCGCGTCGAGCTTGCGAAGCAGTGCCGGGTCGCGCGCGTCCTGCGCGGTGATCAGCGCCGCGTCGAGCGCCCGGTCGCAGCCGGCTGGGCACGCCCCGCGCGTCTCGCCGATCACCGGAACGATGCCGCGCACCAGGGCGCGGGCTTTTTCGGCGTTTTGCGTCAGCACGCGCAGCACCGCCTCGACGGTCACGTCCGCATGGCCGGCGCGCCAGCAATCATAGTCGGTGACCATTGCGACGCTGGCATAGCAGAGCTCGGCCTCGCGGGCGAGCTTCGCTTCCGGCATGTTGGTCATGCCGATGACGCTGCAGCCCCAGCTGCGATACAGCTCGCTCTCCGCACGCGTCGAGAATTGCGGCCCCTCGATGACCAGGTACGTGCCGCCGCGGGTGACCGGCAGGCCGAGACTTCGCGCATTGGCTTCGAGCGCGTCGCCTAGGCACGGACAGACCGGGTCGGCCATCGAGACGTGGGCGACGCAGCCGGTCCCGAAGAACGATTTTTCGCGTGCGAAGCTGCGGTCGATGAACTGGTCGACGATGACGAACTGCCCTGGCGGCAGGTCCTCGCGCAGGCTGCCGACGGCGGATAGCGACACCACGTCGGTGACGCCGGCACGCTTCAGCGCATCGATGTTGGCGCGGTAGTTGAGCGCGCTCGGCGGTATCGGGTGGCCACGCCCGTGCCGCGGCAGGAAGACGCAGCGCACCCCCTCAAGCGTGCCGAACAGCAATTCGTCGGAGGGCTCGCCCCAGGGCGTCGTGATCCGCCGCCACTCCTGGTCGACCAGACCCTCGATCGAATACAGGCCCGAGCCGCCGATAATGCCGATGACCGGCTGCACCTCGTCCGCCATCGCCGCCGGCCCTAGTGGACGTCGCTCCAGACCTTGCGCTTCACCGCATAGGTCAGCCCGGACATCACGGCGAAGAACAGCACGATCTTCACGCCCAGGCGCTTCCTCTGCTCCATCTCGGGATTGGACGCGTAGGTCAGGAATGTCACGACGTCCTTCGACATCTGGGGAACCGTCGCCTTCGTGCCGTCGGCATAGGTCACCGCATCGTCGTGCAGCGGCTGCGGCATGTGAATGTTGTGGCCGGCGAAATACAGGTTGTAATACAACCCGTCCGGCACCTTCACGTTGGCGGGCGGATCGCGATAGCCGGTCAGTATGGCGTAGAGGTAGTTCGCTCCGCCCTCGCGCGCCTTTTCCAGCAGCGACTGGTCGGGCGGCAACGCGCCGTTATTGGCCGCCCGCGCCGCCTTGTCGTTGGCGAACGGCGAGACGAACTTGTCCGAGGGCAGACCCGGGCGGGTGATCGGGTCACCGTTGTCGTTGGTGCCGCCCGGCACCGTCACCGTCGCGGCGATCGCCTTGATCTCGGCCGGGTTGAGGCCGATGCCCCCGAGGTTGCGGTAGGACATCAGCTTCATCGAGTGGCAGGAGGAGCAGACCTCCTTGTAGACCTGAAAGCCGCGCTGCGCCGAGGCGCGGTCAAACGTGCCGAACGGCCCGGAGAAGCTCCAGTTGACGTGCGGCAGCGGCGGCGTGCCCTCCTGCGCCCGCGCCGCGCCGGCGCCGAGGAGCAGCGCCATGGACGCGAGCGCCATCGACGCGAGCGCCGTGGCGAGGCGACGCATCAGATCTTCTCCATCGGCTTCGCCGTCGCGCCCGAAGGCAGCGGCCCGCCGCCGCCGCGCGGCGGACGCGGGCCGAGCACCGGCCGGCTGATGCTCTCCGGCAACGGCAACGGCCGCTCGATCTTGCCGAGCAACGGCAGCAGCACCAGGAAGTGCAGGAAGTAGTAAGTCGTGGCGATGCGGCCGACCAGCACCCAGGCGCCCTGCGGCGGATGCGCGCCGACGAAGCCGAGCGCCACCATGGCGATCACCAGCAGCACCATCATGTTGCGGTAGATCGGGCGGAACCGTGCCGAGCGCACCGGCGAGGTGTCGAGCCAGGGCAGCACGAACAGCAGGGCGATCGAGCCGAACATGCAGGCGACGCCGCCGAGCTTGGACGGCACCGAGCGCAGTATGGCGTAGAACGGCAGGAAGTACCACTCCGGCACGATCTCGTTCGGCGTCACCAGCGGGTTGGCCGGAATGTAGTTGTCGGCATGGCCCAGGTAGTTCGGCGCGAAGAACACCAGTACCGAGAACACCAGCAGGTAGACGCACAAACCGACGCTGTCCTTCATCGTGTAATACGGATGGAACGGCACCGTGTCTTGCGGGGTCTTCACGTCGATGCCGAGCGGGTTGTTGGAACCGGTGATGTGCAGCGCGACGACGTGCAGGAAGACGACGCCGGTGATGACGAACGGCAACAGATAATGCAGCGAGAAGAACCGGTTGAGCGTCGGGTTGTCGACCGAGAAGCCGCCCCACAACCAGGTCACGATGGTGTCGCCGACCAGCGGGATGGCGGAAAACAGGTTGGTGATGACGGTGGCGCCCCAGTACGACATCTGGCCCCAGGGCAGCACGTAGCCCATGAACGCGGTCGCCATCAGCAACAGGAACAGCACGACGCCGGTCATCCAAAGCAGCTCGCGCGGCGCCTTGTAGGAGCCGTAATACAGGCCGCGGAAGATGTGGGTGTAGATCACGATGAAGAACATCGAGGCGCCGTTCGCGTGCACATAGCGGATCAGCCAGCCGTAGTTCACGTCGCGCATGATGCGCTCGACGCTGTCGAAGGCGAGATTGGCGTTGGCGGTGTAGTTCATCGCCAGGAACACGCCGGTCAGTATCATGATGACCAGGTTGATCATCGCCAGCGCGCCGAAGTTCCAGAAATAGTTGAAGTTCTTCGGGGTCGGAAAGGTGCCGTATTCCTTCTGGATCATGGTGAATACGGGCAGGCGGGTGTCGACCCAGTTGATCACCGGGTTGCGAAAATCGCTCTTATGCAGACCGGCCATCTTGCGAAGCCCTCAACCGTCACGTGAACCAGAGCACGCGCGGCGCCCGATCGGCGGCGCGGCGCGGACAGCGCATGTCGCTGCGCGGCCACGGCATATTAAGGAGCGCGGATGCAACCTGCAATGCAGCGCCACGTCACGCGAGGTTCGGCCTGCCCGGCGCGGCCGGAACCGACTATGCTCCGGCGATGAGCGACACCACGGCATCCGACCAGCGTCCGCCCGCCACCAGCGCCGGCCATGCGGCGCTGCAAGGGCCGGCGAAGGCCTGGTTCGAGGCGTTGCGCGACCGGCTGTGTGGCGCCTTCGAGGCGATCGAGGCGGAGCACGCGGGTCCGCTCGCCGACCGCCCGCCGGGCCGCTTCGAGCAGCGCGCCTGGTCGCGTCCGACCGCCGACGGCAGCGATGGCGGCGGCGGCGTCATCAGCCTGATGCGCGGGCGGGTGTTCGAGAAGGTCGGCGTCAACGTCTCCACGGTCATGGGCGAGTTCAGCCCCGAGTTCCGCGGCCAGATCCCCGGCGCCGAGGAGGACCCGCGCTTCTGGGCGTCCGGGATCAGCGTCGTCGCCCACATGCAGAGCCCGCGCGTGCCGGCGGCGCACATGAACACGCGCCTGCTGGTGACCCGGCGCGGCTGGTTCGGCGGCGGCGGCGACATCACCCCGATGCGGCCGGAGGCGGAGGCGGCGCTCGCCGACGCGGCGACCTTCCACGCCGCGTTCCGCGCCGCCTGCGACCGCCACGACCCGAGCTACTACCCGCGCTTCAAGGCCGCGTGCGACGCCTATTTCTATCTGCCGCACCGCGGCGAGACGCGCGGCCTCGGCGGCATCTTCTACGATCACTTCCACTCCGGCAGCGCCGAGGCGGATTTCGCCCTCACCCGCGACGTCGGCCTCGCCTTTCTCACCGCCTATGGCGGCATCGTCCGCCGGCGCAAGGACGAGGCCTGGACGGCGGCGGAGCGCGACCATCAGCTCGTCCGGCGCGGCCGCTATGTCGAGTTCAACCTGCTGCACGATCGCGGCACGCTGTTCGGCTTGCGCACCGGCGGCAATACGGACGCGATCCTGATGAGCCTGCCGCCGGAGGTGCGCTGGCCTTGACGCGTCGGCTCACTCGGCCGCCGCCGTCGCCGACGCCACGGCGCCGGAAGACTGGGGGCCTGGCGGCGGGGCGCCGAGGGCGACGCCGTCCTCGGCGCGGATGACGTCGCGGCAGAGCTTCAGCGCCTGATAGCAGCCGCCGGCCTCGATGCGCGACAGCGCGTCGCCGAGCACGGCGCTGCTCTCGGCGCCAGGCCGCTCCGCCTGGAACGCGGCGATCAGCGCCCGCGCCGAGGCGAGACCCGCCTCGCGCTCGTCGTCATTGCCGATATAGGCGGTCTGGAGCGCGTAATAGATGCGGCGCGACGGCGTCGTCGCGTCTTGCGGCAGCATGAGTTGCTTGCCGAACAGGAAGCGCGCATGCGCCGTGAGCTCGATGCGGGTCTTGCTGCGAAAGCGTATGCCGGCGCCGTTCACGACCATCATGTCGCCCTGACGCATCTCGAGTACCAGGTTGGGCATGATGGTCCTTGCTGTTATGCCGCGGCGCGGGACGGGCCTGCTCGTCCGCTGCATCATGCCGCGCAAGCGTTAACAAAAGCTTAGGGCCGCCGAGCGAATTACGTGAACGATCGATGCCCGGTCGATCGGCCGGGCATCGCTGCGCGGGCGCTCCTCGCAAGACCCGCGCGCCGGCCTTATGTGCGGATCGGACGGAGTGGCGGCCGGGGGGATTGGCGCGGATGACGCAAGCGGCCGACGGAGAGGACGTGCTGGCGCTGGCGACGGCGTGGCGGCGGGCGGGTGCGGCGGTGGCGCTGGCGACGGTGACGCAGACCTGGGGCAGCAGCCCGCGCCCGGCCGGCAGCCAGCTCGCGGTGG
>CAXTSD010000089.1:0-8458 GCA_964246775.1 uncultured Acetobacteraceae bacterium
GCGCCGAGGCGCTGGCGAGCCTCGACGTGCTGCTGTCCGCCGCCGCCCTCGCCGAGGCCGGCGACTGGTGCCGCCCGGTGGTGACGCAGGAGATGGAGTTTCGCATCGATCGCCTGCGCCATCCGGTCGTCGAGGCGGCGGCGCGCGGCGCGCCGGTGCAGCCGAACGACTGCGACCTGTCGCCGGAGCGGCGGATGATGCTGCTCACCGGGCCGAACATGGCCGGCAAGTCGACCTTCCTGCGGCAGAACGCGCTGGCGGTGATCCTGGCCCAGGCCGGGCTGCCGCTGCCCGCCGCCGCGGCGACGATCGGGGTGGTCGACCGGCTGTTCAGCCGCGTCGGCGGCGCCGACGACCTGGCGCGCGGCCGTTCGACCTTCATGGTCGAGATGGCGGAGGCGGCGGCGATCCTCAACCAGGCCGGGCCGCGCTCGTTCGTCGTCATCGACGAGATCGGCCGCGGCACCTCGACGCTCGACGGACTCGCCATCGCCTGGGCGGTGCTCGAGTCGCTGCACGCGACGATACGCTGCCGCACCATCTTCGCGACCCACTTCCACGAGCTCGCCAGCCTGCCCGCCAGCCTGCCGCGCCTCAGGCCGTGCACCATGCGGGTCAAGGAATGGCGCGGCGAGCTCGTGTTCCTGCACGAGGTCGCCGAGGGCGCGGCGCGCAAGAGCTGGGGCGTGCAGGTCGCCAAGCTCGCCGGGGTGCCGGCCGCGACGCTCACCCGCGCCGCCGCCCTGCTCGCGAGGCTGGAGCGCCTGCCGCGCCCGATCGAGACCGAATTGCCGCTGTTTGCGCACCTCGCGCCGGCGCCCGAGCCGGAGGCGCCGAGCGATGTCGAGAGCGGCTCGCTCGAGCAGGCGCTGGCGGCGATCGACCCGGACGCGCTGTCGCCGCGCGAGGCTCTGGCGGCGCTGTACCGGTTGAAGGCGGTGGCGCGGAAGTAGCGCCGGCAAACGGGGCCGGCCCCAAGCGGCGTGGCCCGCACCGGAAAAATGCCGCAAGCGCACATAATCGCCACTGTCCGGTTTCCGGCCAAGGCGTTACGATGCTGAACAATGCTCACCACCCTCGCCGCTTCGAGCCATCCCGCCGACATCGCGGCCGGGTTGGCGGACGCGCTGGCGGGCCTGCCGGCCGCCGGGGACGACGCGACGCGCGAGCAGGCGCTGGTGATCTTCCGCCGCCACCTCGCTCGCATACAGATGCACGTGAGAGAGGAGTTCGAGCAGCATCGGCTGACCGGCCTCAAGGCCGCCGAGGTGCTCGCCCGCCTGACCGACAGCGTGGTCGCGACGCTGTTCGAGCGCAGCCTGCACGATCCCGCCGGGCGCTCGGTGCCGGCGATCGCAATCGTCGCCACCGGCGGTTACGGACGCAGCCGGCTGGCGCCGTTCAGCGACGTCGACCTGCTGTTCCTGACCCACGACGCGCCCTCGCCGGAGGTGCTGCGGGTGATCGAGCTGATGCTCTATTTCATGTGGGATCTCGGATTGAAGGTCGGGCACGCGACGCGCTCGGTCGCCGAGTGCCTGGCCGACGCCGAGGCCGACCTCAGCACGCGCACCTCGCTGCTCGATGCGCGGCTGATCGCCGGCGCGGCGCCGCTGTTCGACTTGTTCGAGGCGCGGTTCTGGGCCGCGAACGAAGCCGCCGGCTCGGCCGGCTTCATCACCGGCAAGCAGGCCGAGCGCGAACTCCGCCACCGCCGCTTCGGCGAGAGCGCGTTCATGGTCGAGCCGAACATCAAGGAGGGTCGCGGCGGCCTGCGCGACAGCCAGACGCTGTACTGGATGGCGCGCCAGGCCTTCCGCATCGAGGGTCTTGGCGACCTGTTGCGGCCGGACCTGCCGGCCGGCCAGATACTGACGATGCAGGACTACCGGCATTGGCGACGCTCGCAGGAGTTCCTGTGGACGGTGCGCTTCCACCTGCACTACGTCGCCGGCCGCGCCGAGGAGCGCCTCACCTTCGATCTGCAGCCGGTCATCGGCGCCCGCATGGGCTACACGCGGCGCGGCGTGCAGGACGGCGTCGAGCGCTTCATGCGGCACTACTTCCTGACCGCCCGCGACATCGCAAGACTCACCTTGATGCTGGAGCCGGCGATCGAGCGGGCGGCGCTCGGTGCGCCGGCGGTCGCCGCGACCACCGACCACGCGCTGATCGAGGCCGGCTTCGTGCTCGCCGACGGCCAGTTGCTGCCGGTGCGCTCCGTCGATTTCGACGAGGCGCCGATACGCATGCTGGAAATCCTGCGCCTCGCCCGCGACCGGGGACTGGCGCTGCACCCGCTCGCGCTCCGGGCGCTGATCCGCCACGAGCGGCGCGCCGTGTCGCTGCGCGGCGACCCCGCCGCGTCGGCGATCTTCCTTGATCTGCTGTGCGGCACCCATCGCGATGCCGGCGGCGCGCTCGGGCGCGGCGAGGCGCCCGGCCATGACGGCGCCCGCTGGCTGCACGTGCTGAACGAGACCGGCATCCTGGGGCGGATGCTGCCTGACTGGGCGCGCATCGTCGGCCAGATGCAGTTCGACACCTACCACGTGTTCACCGTCGACGAGCACACGATCGAGGCGATACGCGTCCTCAACACGCTCGAGCAGGGCGCGCTCAGCGAGGTGACGCCGATCGCCTCGGCGATCGTCGAGGACCTGCAGTCGCGCCGCTCGCTCTACATGGCGACGCTGCTGCACGACATCGCCAAGGGCCGCGGCGGCGACCATTCGACGCTCGGTGCCGAGGTGGCGCTGAAGGTCGGCCCGATGCTCGGCCTGTCGGTCGAGGAAACCGAGACGGTGTCTTGGCTGGTGCTGCACCACCTGCTGCTCAGCCAGAGCGCCTTCAAGCGCGACATCGACGACCCCAAGACCATCCTCGACCTCGCCGACACCATCCAGTCGCCCGAGCGTCTGCGCCTGCTGCACGTGCTGACGGTCGCCGACATGCGCGCCGTTTCCTCCAAGGTCTGGAACGGCTGGAAGGCGACGCTGCTGCGCGAGCTGTACGGCCGCGTCGCCGAGGTGCTCGCCGGCGGGCTCGCCACGACCGAGCGCGACGTGCGCGTCGCGCACGCGAAATCGATCGCCGACGAGATGCTGGCCGAGGGCGGCTGGAGCGAGCCCGACCGCAAGCGCTTCCTTGCGCTCGGCTATCCCGGCTACTGGCTGTCCTTCGACCCGGAGACGCATATTCGCCACGCCCGGCTGATACGCGACGCCGAGGCGCGCGAGGCGCCGCTCACCGTCGATACCCAGGCGCTGCCGGCGCGCGCGGTGACCGAGGTGACGGTCTACGCCGCCGATCATGCCGGGCTGTTCAGCCGCATCGCCGGCGCGCTCGCCGTCGCCGGCGCCTCGATCGTCGACGCGCGCATCCACACCCTGACCAACGGCATGGCGCTCGACACGTTCTGGGTGCAGGACGCCTCGGGCGGCGTGTTCGACGCCGGCCACCGCCTCGCCAAGCTCGCGGTCCTGATCGAGCAGGCGCTGTCCGGCCGGCTTCGCCTGTCGGCCGAGATACGCAAGGTCAGCCGCGGCCTGCTCGGGCGGCGGATGCGGGTGATCCACGTGCCGCCGCGCGTGGTGGTCGATAACCGCGCGTCGAACACCTACACGGTGCTCGAGGTGAACGGCCGCGACCGGCCGGGCCTGCTGCACGACGTGACGGCGGCGATCAGCGAGCGCGGCCTGCAGATCGCCTCCGCCCACGTCACCACCTACGGCGTGCGCGCGGTCGACGTGTTCTACGTGAAGGACGTGTTCGGCATGAAGATCGAGAACGAGCGCAAGCTCGGCGAGATCAGGGTCGCGCTGCTCGCCGCCTTGTCGCAGCCGGACGAAGCGGCGCCGGACGCGCGCCGGCGTCGTGCTCAGGCGGCAGCCTAGCTTAGAAAGGCCTACTTTTTTGAAAAAAAGTAGCAAAAAACTTTTTATGATAAAAGCTTTTTGGTTCTTTTTCTCGAAAAAGAACCGCTTGCTTTCTTGATGTCATCATGAACGCCGCCCCGCTCGTGCTCGCAATCGATCAGGGCACCACCTCGACGCGGGCGATCCTGTTCGATGCCAGGCGGCGCCCCTGCGCCGTCGCGCAACGCGCGCTGCCGCAGATTTTCCCCCAGCATGGCTGGGTGGAGCACGATCCCGAGGAAATCTGGTCGGCGACCGTCGCCTGCGCGCGCGAGGTGCTCGCCGGGCGGCGAGGGCAGGTCGCCGCGATCGGCATCGCGAACCAGCGCGAGACGGCGGTGGTCTGGGAGCGCGCCAGCGGCCGGGCGCTGCACAATGCGATCGTCTGGCAGGACCGGCGCACCGCCGCGCGCTGCCGCGAGTTGCGGCAGGCCGGCTGCGAGGCCGAACTCACCGCACGCAGCGGCCTCGTGCTCGATCCGTATTTCTCCGCCAGCAAGATCGCCTGGATACTCGACCAGGCTGACGCCCGCGACGCCGCAAGGCGCGGCGAGCTCGCCGCCGGAACGATCGACAGCTTCCTGCTCTGGCGGCTGACCGGCGGGCGCGTGCACGCCACGGATGCGACCAACGCCTCGCGCACCGCCCTGTTCAACATCCACGAAGGGCGGTGGGACGCGAGCCTCGGCGAGCTGTTCGGCGTGCCGGCCGGCCTGCTCGGCGAGGTGCGCGACACCGCGGCGGATTTCGGCGTGACCGACCCCGCCATCCTCGGCGAGGCGATCGCGGTCGCCGCGATGGCCGGCGACCAGCAGGCGGCGCTGGTCGGCCATGCCTGCCTTGCCGAAGGCGACCTCAAATGCACCTACGGCACCGGCGCCTTCATGATCGCCAATACCGGGGCGGCGCCGCGCGCTTCGGCCAACCGGCTGCTGACCACGATCGGCTACCGCCTCGGCGGCGTCGTGACTTACGCCCTGGAGGGCAGCATCTTCACCAGCGGCGCGGCGGTGCAGTGGCTTCGCGACAAGCTCGGCCTGTTTCGCGACGCCGAGGAGACCGCCGCGATCGCCGCGGGCACGGCGGATAGCGGCGGCGTCTATCTCGTCCCGGCGCTGACCGGGCTCGGCGCGCCGTACTGGGATGCCGAGGCGCGCGGGCTGATCTGCGGCATCGACCGCAACACCACCGCGGCGCATCTGGTGCGCGCGAGCCTCGAGGCGGTCGCCTTCCAGACCTCCGACCTGATTGGAGCGATGCGGCGCGACGGCATCGCGGGCGCGGCGGCGCTCAATGTCGATGGCGGCATGACTGGCAATGACTGGCTGATGCAGTCGCTCGCCGACCTCACCGGCCTTGCCGTCGCGCGCGCCGCGGTCGCCGAGACGACGGCGCTCGGCGTCGCCAACCTCGCGTCGTTGCAAGCCGGACTGTGCGGCTCGCTCGACGAGCTCGCCGGCTTGCACGAGCCCGACCGGGTCTGGCGCCCGACGATCGACGCGCCCGAGCGGGACGGGCGGCTCGCCGGCTGGCACGCCGCGGTGCGTCGCGCGAGGAGCGACGCCGCCTGACCATGCGGCCGCGCGCTGGATTTGCGCGATCAGTCCGCCAGCAGCAACGCGAGCGGCATGAGCAGCCCGGCTGGCAGCAGGGCATGGGCCGTGTCGTGATAGGCCCAGCCGCCGAGGGCGCCGCCGATGGCGTAGGCGCTCCAGAGCAGCGGCGTGTTGGCAAGTAGCGCCCGGTCATCGCCCTTCAGCTTGCCTGGCAGGACAAGGTCGATCAGGGCGGCGCAGAACTTGGTGAGGTCGCCGGTGACGACGGTGGTGTTGAGGGCGGCGCCGGCGAACGTCCGGATGGCGCCGTTCTGCAGTCCCATCGCGAAGGCGAGCGCCGGCAGGTCACGCGCCAGATCGCCGGCGAGGGCGACTGTGATGACCGTCAGCGCGGCGAGGCACAGGCTCACGGCGTGGCCCACGCGCAGACGGGCGATGCCACGGGCGAGCAGCACGCCGGCGCAGAAGCTGGCGATCACGCCGAGGATACGCAGCGCGCGGCGGTGATCGCCCTCGCCGATCGCGAGGCCGAACAGGGCGGTGTTGCCGGTCATCGCGCCGGCGAAGGTGCGGTCGTGCAGAAAGCTGACGACGTCGACCCAGCCGGCGACCAGACCGAGCAGCGGCGCGCGCCGGCTGAGTGTTGCGCCCGGCGCGGTCAGCTCCGGACGAGGCGGATCGGCGCACCCGCCAGGCGCGCCGTCTGCCGCGTCTGCACCGCCGGTGGGCACAGCACGTCGGTCAGCGCCTCGTCGAGGTCGGCGAACCGGCCGATATCGGCGCCGGTGGCACAGGACCAGGCGAGTATGGCGTCGCCCTGGCGGCGGAAGCCAAAGGCGGCCCAGGGCTCGCCGATGCGGTAGGCGAGCAGCAGGTCGCCAAGCTCGGGCGGGTCGCCTGGAACGCGGCTGTGGATGACCAGCCGGTCATAGCCGAGCATCGCGAGCCCGGCCTGCCAGCTTGCGGCGCGCATCCGGTCGCGCATCGTGAGATGCTCCCGCCTGGGCAGGCGCGGCGCGAACGGCAGGATGATGGCGGTGCTGGCTGGCGTTGCCGCGAGCGCGCCGGAACCAGGCGCGCTCTGCGTGGGCTTTGATGTCGACGGCATCTACGCACCTGTAGGTTTGGCCCGGCGTTTCTACAGGATCTGCGCCACAGTGTATGTGACCCGTTTGACACGATCACGGTTTTCGTGACGAAGATGCCCCTCCTGCCATCGCGGCGCCTGTTCAAGAACTCGCAGAATCAATCGCTTGCGGCGGCAAGCTGCGGTGGTCGGACCAGCGGATGCGTGCACTGGCGCAACATATCACGATACTCGGGCGGTCGGCGGCTGGTCAGCGGGCAAGGGCCGCCTGGAGCGGGCGAAGGGAATCGAACCCTCCTAGCCAGCTTGGAAGGCTGGAGCATTACCACTATGCTACGCCCGCTCAATGCACGCCCGCTTGATGCACGCTTGGGTGTCATCACCGTGCCGCGAATGGCTGTCCGGGGCAAGACCGCATCGCGGTCCGGCGTCGCCGTGCTGGCGATGCACTTGACACGCGGGCCGCGCCATAATCTCTACGCCGCCTGCGCCGGTTCCGGCGCGCCCCTGCGCCGCCGGCGCCTGGGGTGCCGGAGCGACGGTTCTGCAGGGGTGTAGCTCAATTGGCTAGAGCGCCGGTCTCCAAAACCGGAGGTTGCGGGTTCGAGACCCTCCGCCCCTGCCAGACCGGCCTGTCGCGGGCCGCTTCATGCGCTGGAATTCGTCCGGCCTGGCGGGCGGCTGGCGCCTGGAAGGATGGGGTGTGGCAGTTTCACCGGCGAAATTCATCCGCGACGTGCGGGCCGAGGCGGGCAAGGTCACCTGGCCCAGCCGTCGCGAGACGACGGTCACCACCGGTCTCGTGCTCGCCATGGCGGCGCTGACGGCGCTGTTCTTCTTCGTCATCGACCAGGGTTTCGGCTTCGCCGTCCGTGCGCTGTTCGGCGGCGCCCTGTAGGGTGTCATCGCCGCCGCCGGGGTGCTCCCGGCCCGCGGCATTCGTCTGCCCGCGGCGGCACCTCGGCTGTGGCGGCGTGTGGGTTTTTGGGATCGGGTTTGATGGCCAAGCGCTGGTACGTGGTTCACGTCTATTCCGGGTTTGAGAAGAAGATCGCGCAGCAGATCAAGGAGCAGGCGGCGCAGAAGGGCCTGTCCGACCAGTTCGACGAGGTGCTGGTGCCGGCCGAGGAGGTCGTCGAGGTCAGGCGTGGCCAGAAGGTGAACGCCGAACGGAAGTTCTTCCCCGGCTATGTGCTGGTGAAGATGGAGCTCAGCGACGACGCCTGGCACCTGGTCAAGGACACCCCGAAGGTCACCGGCTTTCTCGGCACCAAGACCCGGCCGTCGCCGATCAGCGAGGCCGAGGCCGAGCGCATCGCCAAGCAGACCGCCGAGGGCGTCGAGCGGCCGCGCCCCTCGGTGCTGTTCGAGATCGGCGAGCAGGTGCGCGTCGCCGACGGGCCGTTCACCAGCTTCAACGGCACGGTCGAAGAGGTCGACGAGGAGAAGGGCCGGCTCAAGGTCAGCGTCTCCATCTTCGGCCGCTCGACCCCGGTCGAGCTCGAATACAGCCAGGTCGAGAAGGTCTGAAAGCCTGCTCTGAGCGACCGACAGCGCGAGACGGTGCCCGGGCCGGGACAGGCGGCGTCGAACTTGCTAGGAGAGTGACCGCCTGACGTCTCCGCAGCCTCGAGGTCCGATGCAGCCCGACCGGATGAGACTTGGTGGCCGCGGTCACGGCTGGCGTGAGGCGGCATCGAGATGACGGCCGCGCGGCAGCCGATCGACGAGATGGTGGACGGCGCCGGCGGCGTGCGGCCGCATTGGAGCGGGCTGCTCTCGCTCGCCTACGGGCTCGGCCGCGACGGTCTGGCCGAGCGGCGCGGCCTGCTCGCGCGTGCGGCGAGCGACGAGGGGTTTGCCGGTCTGCTGCCCGGCGCGAGCGCGCTGTCCTGGCA
>CAXTSD010000090.1:0-8445 GCA_964246775.1 uncultured Acetobacteraceae bacterium
GCTTCGTGCCCCGGGGCCAACGTCGCGGTTTGTTCGCGGGGCCGATTCCCGCGCCGACGCCTGATCAGAGAGGGATCCGGCTTCTGCGCGATCGGACACTAGGCCACCCGCATGCCGCCGCTGCTGCATCTGCAAGACATCACCCTCACCTTGGGCGGCGCGCCGCTGCTCGAGGGGGCGGAGCTTTCCGTCGGCGCCGGCGAGCGCATCTGCCTGGTCGGCCGCAACGGCTCGGGCAAGTCGACGCTGCTGCGCATCGCCGCCGGCAGCCTCGCCCAGGACGCCGGCACGCGCTTCGTGCAGCCGGGCACCCGGCTGCGCTACCTGGAGCAGGAGCCGGACCTCTCCGCCTATGCCAGCACCCGCGACTACGTCGAGGCAGGGCTCGACGACCCGGATGACGCCTATCGCGCCCGCGCGCTGCTCGAGGAGATGGGGCTTTCCGGCGACGAGACGCCTGCCCGGCTGTCCGGCGGCGAGGCGCGGCGCGCCGCACTCGCCAGGGCGCTGGCGCCCTCGCCCGAGCTGCTGCTGCTCGACGAGCCGACCAACCATCTGGATCTGCCGGCGATCGAGTGGCTGGAGCGCGAGCTCGCGTCTTTGCGCGCCGGGATCGTGCTGATCAGCCACGACCGGCGGATGCTGGAGACGCTGTCGCGCGCGGTGATCTGGCTCGACGGCGGCACCACCAGGCGCATGGAGCGCGGTTTTGCGCATTTCGAGACCTGGCGCGAGGAGGTGGCCGAGGCGGCAGCGACCGAGGCGCAGAAGCTCGGCCGCCAGATCGCCCGCGAGGAGGACTGGATGCGCTACGGCGTCACCGCGAGGCGCAAGCGCAACGTCCGCCGGGTCGGCGAGCTCGCCGCCCTGCGCCAGAAGCGGGCCGACCAGATGCGCCCCGGCGCCGGGCTCAAGCTCGAGGCGCAGCCGGTCGCCACCTCCGGCCGCCTCGTCGTCGACGCCGAGCACGTGCGCAAGAGCTACGGCAACCGGGTGATCATCGGCGACCTCACGCTGCGGGTGCTGCGCGGCGACCGGCTCGGCATCATCGGCCCGAACGGCGCCGGCAAGACGACGCTGCTGCGCCTGCTGACCGGCGCCGACCAGCCCGACGGCGGCCGCGTCGCCCTCGGCACCAACCTCGAGCTGGTCACCCTGGAACAGACACGGGCGAGCCTTGATCCGGGCAAAACCCTCGCCGACACGCTGACCGCGGGCGGCGGCGACCAGGTCAGCGTCGGCGGCGAGCGCCGCCACGTGATCGGCTACATGAAGGATTTCCTGTTCCGCCCCGAGCAGGCGCGCACCCCGGTCGGCGTACTCTCCGGCGGCGAGCGCGCCCGGCTGCTGCTCGCGACCGCGCTCGCGAGGCGCGCCAACCTCCTCGTGCTCGACGAGCCGACCAACGACCTCGACCTCGAGACGCTCGACCTGCTGCAGGACCTGCTCGCCGAGTATCCCGGCACCGTGCTGCTGGTCAGCCACGACCGCGACTTCCTCGACCGCACAGTCACCGCGACGCTGGCCGCCGAGGGCGACGGCGCCTGGATCGAATACGCCGGCGGCTACAGCGACATGCTGGCGCAACGCCGCGGCGGCTCTCACACGCGCCACGGCGGCGGCGATCCGGTGGCTCGCCCGCCGCCGCCCGACCGCCGCGCGCTCGCGCAGACTTCGCCCGCCGCGCCGCGCCCCTCCGGCAAGCGGCTGTCGTTCAGGGATCGCCACGCGCTCGACGCCCTGCCCGCCAGGATCGACGCGCTCGCCGCCGAGATCGCCCGCCAGCAGGCCCTGCTCGCCGATCCCCAACTCTACCGACAGAGCCCGGCCCGCTTTACCGCGGCGCGCGAGGCGCTACGCTCCGCCGAGCGCGAGCACAGCGATGCCGAGGAGCGCTGGCTCGAGCTCGAGCTGCTGGCCTCGTCCGAGGAGGGATGACGTGGTGCGCCTGATCCTGCTTGCCGCCGTGGCAGTCACTACTGCCTTGCCGCTGTCCGGCTGCGGCCTGGTCGCCGCCCCGTGCCGCATCGGTTCGGCGGCGCTCAAGATCGTGCCGGTCGCCGGCCACGTCGCCGCCGCCCCGACCGATGGCTGCGCCGCCGCCATCGACCCGTGAGGGTTAAGACTTATTAAAAAAAGGGTCTGGGGCCGACCGGCCCCAGCGGGTCGAGGGCAGCGCCCTCGCCTTACTTTTTTCAGCAGCCGGCTAGCTAGGCCGCCTCGGTCGCGAGTTCGCCCTCGAACTTGGCGAGGAACTCGTCCCGCCCGATCTCGCCGAGATCGACGGCTTTCGCGTTGCCGGCGGCGATGAACGTGACGTCGGTGATGCCGATGACGCCGAGGATGAGGCGCAGATACTGCGTCGCGATGTCGCGGTCGCGGATCGGCGAGCCTTCGAGGTAGACGCCGCCGGAGGCGAGCAGCACCGTCGCCTTCTTGCCGGTCACGAGGCCGCTGCCATCGACGCCCAGGGTCATGCCCTTGCGCACGATGTGGTCGATCCAGGCTTTTAGCGCCGCCGGGATGTTGTAGTTGTAGACCGGGGTTGCAATGACGAGGTGGTCGGTGGCCAGCAGCTCCGCCACCAGATCATCGGACAGCCGCAGCACCTGCTTCATCTCGGCCGAATGCTGCTCTGGCGGCGTGAAGTAGGCCTGCAGCCAGGGCGCGTTCACGAACGGCAGATCCGTCTCCATCAGGTCGCGATCCACCACCTTGCCGTCCGGGTGCGCCGCCCGCCAGCGGGCGACGAAGCGGCGGGTGAGGTTGCGCGAGATCGAGAAGTCGCCGCGCGGGCTGGTCTCGACGACGAGGAGGCTGGACATGCGGGATCTCCTTCGAGGAGGGGGATTGGCGCAGCTGTTGACCGCGTGACGCCCATGTGCCGCTTCCAGCCCTCGTGCGGGAGCGATAAACAATCGATCGATCCCATAAGTTCAGGTGATGGATGATCGGCAGCCTGACTCTGGATCAGCTTCGCGTGCTGGTGACGATCGCCGACGAGGGGAGTTTTTCCGCCGCCGGCCGCAGGCTCGCGCGCGCCCAGTCCGCGATCAGCCAGAGTGTCGCGACGCTGGAGGCTGTGCAGGGCGTGAGCCTGTTCGACCGCTCCGGCCACCGCCCGAACCTCACCGAGGCCGGGCGCAACCTGGTTCTACAGGCGCGGATGGTGCTCGCCGGCGCCGCCAGGTTCGAGGCGATGGCGGCGGGCATGCGCGAGGGCATCGAGCCCGGGCTTGCCTTGGCGATCGACCCGCTGGCGCCGACGGCGCCGTTCATCGACAGCTTGCGGGCGCTCAGCGACAGCTTCCCGCATCTGCCCGTGAGCTTCTCGACCGAGGGGCTTGGCGGCGCTGAGCGGCGGCTGCGCCGTGGCGAGGCCGCGCTCGCCTTGTGCGTGCTGCTTCCGGCCCCGGCCGAGGACCTGGTCGCCGTGCCGTTGCTGCGCGAGAGCCTGATCCCGGTCGTCGCGGCGGAGCATCCCCTGGCCCAGCTCGGCCGGTCGGCGACCCGGTCCGACCTCGAGCCGCACGTGCAGCTCGTGCTGTCGGACCCGTTCGCGCCCGACGGTCCGAGCTACGGCGTCATCGCCAGCAAGACCTGGCGGTTCGTCGAGCTCGGCCGGCGCCTCGACTTCCTGCTCGCCGGGCTGGGCTGGTGCCGCATGCCGGGGCACCTGGTCGAACCATGGCTGAGGAACGGACGCCTGCGTCACCTGGTGATCGACGACGACCTCGCCGGCGCAGCCGGACCGCTGACGATCTACGCGGCCCACCTGCGCGACCGCGCGCTTGGCCGGGCCGGCAGATGGCTGCTCGATGACTTGCAGTCTCGCCTCGGCTAATTGTGAGTAAGCGTCTCTCTCTTGCTCTCTCTTGTTCTCTGCTCGTGTCTCGTCAGGCGAGGACGTTCGCCACGTTGTCGAGATTATGGGCCACTATGGTAACTACAGTGCTTCCCGTAAGTAGTCGGAGCACCATGAAAACTACGCTCGATAGGAATACCTCGGGATGTGGGCCGGTGAAGCGAACCCCGCCGTTTTGGATAACAACCACGTGAACCAGCCAGAACAGTATCACCACGATGGTGGCGGAAAGGGCGCGACCACGCGGGGACGGCAGACCTTGACAGAGAAGCGCGAATAGAACCCCACGAAAGGCAAGTTCCTCGTCGAGGCCCGGCATCGTCGCCTGGAAAGCAATTGTTCCCGCATCGAACGGTTCTGCTCCCGCGAGAAGCCGTTCACCGGTAGATAATCCTCCAAGGAGCAGGATTCCAAACGCAGATGCGGCCCAGCCGCGAGCGTCCGTTGGTATGCACAATCCGATCTGTCGTCGAGAAAGGCCGGTTCCGCGTATCCAGCATAGGCTGGTCGCGACAGCGATGACCTTGCCCGTCCAGTTCCAGTGCCCAACGTGAAGGTCGGGGAATATGACGGGTAGGACAAGCGCGATACTGTTCGTCGCTTCGAATACGACGGCCAAGCACAGCCAACCCCAACTTGGCCGAGACAAGGGTGCGCAAGCGAGAACGCATAGTGTCAGTATCAGGACGAGGCAGAGAGGGTATTCAAGTGCCACGCCGACTACGCTCTAACCACGGGCAATGGCGTCAGATTTTCAGGCAGCGTGTCGCTGCTGGTGAGAGACATTATGACGTTCTAAGGCGTATGAAACCTGCATGCCCGGCGGGGTCGTCGCCCTGCACGCTGGTCATCGAGGCGCCGCTTGCCTTGCCTACTCGCCCAACAACGCGTCGCGCAGCGCTTCGAACGAGGCCTGGTCCGGGGTGCAGATCAGGCCGCCATCGATCGTGCCGACCCGATACGGCGCGCCGTCGAACTGCGCCGAGTAGCCGCCGGCCTCCTGATGCAGCAGCCAGCCAGGCAGGTGGTCCCACGGCATCAGGCGGTTGAACACGACGTAGTGGCTGAAGCCGCCGATCAGCGTGCGGTATTCATGCGCGGCGCAGCGATGGTCCCAGCTGGCGGCGAGCCGCGGCAGGCGGCTCAGCACGCGGTCGCGCAGGCCGGTCTGCATGTAGCGCCAGGAGACGCTGCCGGCCATCTGCGCCAGCGGCACCGCGCCGGCGACGGCAAGCTTGCCCGACGCGCCGTCCGGCGTCTCGCGCCAGGCGCCCTGCCCGGCGAGGGCGAGGCTGAGCTCGTCGACCACGGGGTCGTGGATGACGGCGCCGGTGACCTGGCCGCGCTCGACGACGGCGGCCATGACGCCGAACAGCGGCAGGCCGGCGGCGTAATTCGCGGTGCCGTCGACCGGGTCGACGGTGAAGGCGAGCTCGGCCCCTGCGAGCCGGTCGAGCAGGCCCGGCTCGGCCGCCGTCGCCTCCTCGCCGACCACCAGGCAGCCGGGAAACAGTCGGTGCAGCCCCTCGGTGATGAGTTGCTCGGCGGCGTCGTCGGCCGCGGTCACCAGGTCGAGCGGGCTGGTTTTCGCCCGTATGTCGGCGCTCGCGAGCTTGCGAAAGCGCGGCATGATCTCGGCGCGCGCGGCGGCGCGCAGCAACTGCGCCAGCTCATGCAGCGCCGCACGGTCAAAGCTCATGCGGCGGCGTCTCCTGAAGACTCTCCGGGCGCCATACGCTCGAAGCGGTCGCGGTCGGCGGGATGCAGGCGCACGCTGACGCGGATGCTGGCCTCGCCGTCCTCGCGCGCCGTCACCTCGCCGTGCTGGTAGAGCCAGGCGAGCCGCGCCCCGTCGGCGACGGCGATGTCGTATTCGGCCGCCGACATGCCGGCGGCGAGCCGCCGATCGAGCAGCGCGTCGAGCGCCGGCAGGCCCTCGCCGGTGAGCGCCGAGACGGCGACGCCGTCGCCGCGCACCGGCACCGCGGCGACGCCGCCGACGAGGTCCGCCTTGTTCAGCACCTCGATCGTGCGCTCGCGCCAGGCGGCGTCCAGCGTGCCGTCGCCGGTCATGCCGTCGAGCACGCCGGTCACGTCGCTGCGCTGCGCGGCGCTGTCAGGATGGGCGGCGTCGCGCACGTGCAGGATCAGGTCGGCGCTGGCGACCTCCTCGAGCGTGGCGCGAAAGGCGGCGACGAGCTCGGTCGGCAGCTCGCTGATGAAGCCGACGGTGTCAGACAAAATCACCTTGCGCCCCGAACCGAGGGTCAGGCCGCGCATCGTCGGATCGAGCGTCGCGAACAGCTGGTCCTCGGCGTGCACGGCGGCACCGGTGAGCGCGTTGAACAGGGTGGATTTGCCGGCATTGGTGTAGCCGACCAGGGCGACGACCGGGAACGGCACCCGCCGCCTCGCCTCGCGGTGCAGGCCGCGGGTGCGTCGCACGCCGTCGAGCTCGCGTTTGAGGCGCACCACCCGGTCGGTGATCAGCCGGCGATCGGCCTCGATCTGGGTCTCGCCCGGGCCGCCGAGAAAGCCGAAGCCGCCGCGCTGGCGCTCGAGATGGGTCCAGGAGCGCACCAGCCGGGAGCGCTGGTATTCGAGATGCGCGAGCTCGACCTGCAGCGTGCCCTCGCGGGTGCGGGCGCGCTCGCCGAAGATGTCGAGTATGAGGCCGGTCCGGTCGATCACCTTGCACCCCCAGCCGCGCTCGAGGTTGCGCTGCTGCACCGGGCTCAGTATGGCGTCGATGACGACGACGGCGACCTCGGCGTCGTGCAGCAGCTTGCCCTCGTTCTGCATCTGGCCGGGGCCGATCAGCGTCGCCGGGCGGCGCGAGCGCAACGGCAGTATCGCGGTGTGCACCAGCTCAAGCCCGATCGAGCCGGCGAGCCCGACCGCCTCGGCAAGCCGCGCCTCCGCCGCGCGCGGAACCTCGATTTGGCCGTCGGCGCCGCGCTCGCCTCGCTCCGAGGACCGCTCCCAAGGCAGGATCACCGCGCCGCGCGTCGGCGCCGCGCGCTGATCGATCGTCGCCGGGCGGCCATGCGCCGCAGAGCCGGGATCGAGCTCGGCTTCGGGGTCGTCGGCAGGCTCAGCCAGCGTTGGTCTCCGCGCCGAGCCCGGCGGTCTCGCGCGAGGCGTCAAAAAGCTGGATCGGCGCGCCAGGCATCACGGTGCTGATGGCGTGCTTGTAGACGAGCTGGGTATGCCCGTCGCGACGCAGCAGCATCGAGAAATTGTCGAACCAGGTGATGATGCCCTGCAGCTTCACGCCGTTGATCAGGAACACCGTGACCGGGGTCTTGCCCTTGCGGACGTGGTTGAGAAACACGTCCTGCACGTTCTGCGACTTCTCGGTGGCCACAAGCCACACTCCTTCTTCTTGACGGCGGATCGCACGCCGCCACGCCCACGGTCGCGGGGCCCGTCGCCCGCTGATCCTATCAGCGTCGGACCATCATGCAAGCTGGTGCTGCGCTGCAGCATTTCCAGTCTGAAGCGCGCCTGTGGCGAACCGCCGCGCCAGCAGGCCGAACAGCCGCGTCGTCACCGGCCCGACCGCGCCGTTGCCGACCGGCTCGCCATTCAGCCGGATGATCGGGCGGACGAAGCTCGTGGCACTGGTCAGGAACACCTCGCGCGCCAAGGCGAGCTCGGCCAGGCTGAACGCGCGCTCGTCAAGCGTGAGGTCGCCGAGTTCCTCGATCAGCGCCGCCCGGGTGCAGCCCGGCAGGATCGCGTGTCCTTGCGCGCGCGTGCGCAGCCGCCCGGACGCGTCGACGATCCACACAGTCGTCGAGGCGCCCTCGGTGACCAGGCCGTCGGCGGTCGCCAGGATCGCCTCGACCGCGCCGGCCTCGCGCGCCGCCTGCTTGGCCAGCACGTTGGCAAGCAGGTTCACGCTCTTGATGTCGCAGCGGCCCCAGCGCTGATCCGGGGCGGTGATCGCGGCCGCCGCCCAGGCGGCAAGATCGCGCGGAAACGGCGGTAGCCGGCGCGCAGTAACCACCAGCGCCGGCGCCACGCCCGACGCCGGAAAGACGTGCTCGCGACGCGCGACGCCGCGGCTGACCTGCAGGTAGACCAGCGCCTCGGCGAGCCGGTTGCGCCGCACCACCTCGGCGCCGAGGGCAAGCAGCACCGCGCGCGGCCTCGGCATCGCAATCCTGAGCTCGGCCAGCGACCGCTCCAGCCGGTCGAGATGCAGCGCCGCATCCATGAACCGGCCGGCGCGGACGTAGAACACCTCATAGACCCCGTCACCGAACTGATAGCCGCGATCCTCGAGGTTCACGCTGGCCTGGCGCTGCGGCAGGTAGCGGCCGTTCACGTAGGCTATTCGGGACATCGCGACCTCTTCGGGCAAGGTAAGGCAAGCAAGGCCAAAGGCTTCGCCTCTGGACTCCATCAAAGGCGGAGCCTTTAAAATCCATTTATTTAGTCCGGTGCCTCATCTCCGAGGTCGCAAGGCCGCCCGCGAAGACTCCAACAGATGCCGGTCTGGTCCGGCCCGGACCAGCGCCGGGTCCCATCGCACTCGTGCGATGGGTGCCCGTCCAGGGCAGAGCCCTGGCCTT
>CAXTSD010000091.1:0-8435 GCA_964246775.1 uncultured Acetobacteraceae bacterium
CCCCCTGCCCCCCCCCCCCCCACACAACTCACCCCCCCCCGGCCCCCCCCCCCGCCCCCCCCCCCGCAACGGCCACCGCCAGCACGTGACCGTGCTGCGCTTCGGCGACATCGTCACCGCCTGATCGGGAGAGCGAGCCATGGCACACAAGAAGGCGGGCGGTTCCTCCCGCAACGGGCGCGACACCGCGGGCCGCCGCCTCGGCATCAAGAAGTTCGGCGGCGAGAGCGTCGTCGCCGGCAACATCATACTGCGCCAGCGCGGCACGCGCTGGAAGCCGGGCAGCAATGTCGGCCTCGGCCGCGACCACACGATCTTCGCCCTGGTCGATGGGCACGTGAAATTTGCGACCAAGGCGGATGATCGGGTGCACGTCTCGGTGCTGCCGCTGGCCGCCGCCGCCGAGTAGCGGTTCGGATCCGCGGCGGTGACCAGGGTCGGCGCGAGCGAAGCAGAAATCCATCCGCCTCACACCACCCTCAACGACAAGACCCAGACCTAAATACCAGATTTTAAAGGCTCCGCCTTTAATGGAGTTCCAGAGGCAAAGCCTCTGGCCTTGCCTTGTGCTCTCCCCAACCATGCTAAGCATCAGGCCATGAAGTTCCTGGACCAAGCCAAGATCTACGTGCGCTCAGGCGATGGCGGCAACGGCGTGATAGCTTTTCGGCGCGAGCGGTTCATCGAGTTCGGCGGCCCTGACGGCGGCGATGGCGGGCGCGGCGGCGACATCGTGTTCGAGGCGGCGCTGAACCTCAATACGCTCATCGACTTCCGCTACACCCAGCATTTCCGCGCCGCCAAGGGCGGCAACGGCTCGGGCAGCGACCGCACCGGGGCGGGCGCGGACGACGTGGTGATCCGGGTGCCGGTGGGCACGCAGATCTTCGACGACGACCGCGAGACGATGCTGGCTGATCTGGACGTGCCGGGGCGACGGGTGGTGCTGTGCCGCGGCGGCGATGGCGGGCACGGCAACGCGCACTTCAAGACCAGCACCAACCGGGCGCCGCGCCGGGCGGATCCCGGCTGGCCGGGCGAGGAGCGCTGGGTCTGGCTGCGGCTGAAGCTGATCGCCGATGCCGGGCTGGTCGGGTTGCCGAATGCCGGCAAGTCGACCTTTCTCGCGGCGAGCTCGGCGGCGCGGCCGAAGGTTGCCGATTATCCGTTCACGACGCTGCACCCGCAACTCGGCGTGGTGCGGCTGTCCAACACCGAGGAGTTCGTGCTCGCCGACATACCGGGCCTGATCGAGGGCGCGCATGAGGGGGCGGGGTTGGGCGATCGGTTTCTCGGCCACGTCGAGCGCTGCGCGGTGCTGCTTCACCTGGTGGATGGAGCGGCCGGGGACGTCGTCCGGGCCTGGCGCACCGTGCGCGAGGAGTTGCGCTCGTATGGCGGCGGCCTCGCCGACAAGCCGGAGGTGCTGGCGCTGAACAAGGCGGACGCGATGAGCCCGCGCGAGATTTCGGCACGCCGGACGGCGCTGGCGCGCGCCTCGGGGCGGCAGGTGCGGTTGATATCGGGGGTGAGCGGGCAGGGCGTGCCGGCGCTGCTGCGGGCGCTGCAGGATGCGGTGCGGGAGACCCGCGCCGGAACCGATGCCGACGCGACCGCAGGGATGGGCGCGATGGCGTGACCGGCCTGCCGTCGCTCACCGAGGCGCGGCTGCTGGTGGTGAAGATCGGCTCGGCGCTGCTCGTCGATCAGGCTGCGGGTTCGCTCAGCGCGGCGTGGCTGGACGGGGTCGCGGCGGACATCGCCGCCTTGCGCGCCGGCGGGGCGCAGGTGATCGTGGTGTCCTCCGGCGCGATCGCGCTCGCGCGTCGCGCTCTGGGGCTCAGCCAGGCACGGCTGCGGCTCGAGGAGAAGCAGGCGGCGGCCGCGGTGGGCCAGATCCGGCTCGCGCAAGCGTGGAGCGAGGCGCTCGGCCGCCTCGGCCTGACCGCGGCGCAGCTGCTGCTGACGCTCGAGGACACCGAGGACCGCCGCCGCTATCTCAACGCGCGGGCGACTCTGCGCACCCTGCTCGGGCTAGGCTGCGTGCCGGTGATCAACGAGAACGACAGCGTCGCGACGGCGGAGATCCGGTTCGGCGACAACGACCGGCTGGCGGCGCGGGTCGCCGAGATGGTGCAGGCCGACCAGCTGGTGCTGCTGTCCGACATCGACGGCCTGTATACCGCCGATCCGCGCCGCACGCCGGACGCCGTGCACATCCCGCTGATCGAGCAGGTGACGCCGCGGATCGAGGCGATGGGTGGCGAGCCGCCGCCCGGCTACTCGTCGGGCGGCATGCGCACCAAGCTGGCGGCGGCGCGCATCGCGACCGGGGCGGGCTGCAGCATGGCGATCGCGCTCGGGCACCGCGAGCATCCGCTGGCGGCGCTGGCGTCCGGCGCGCGGTGCTCGTGGTTCCTCGCAGCACCGGAGGGTCGTTCGGCGAGAAAGCGCTGGATCGCCGGCCGGCTGCAGCCGCAGGGCCGGCTCACGGTCGATCCCGGGGCCGCGCAGGCGCTGGCGCGGGGAAGCTCGCTGCTGCCGGCCGGCGTGCGTGCGGTTGCCGGCGCGTTCGAGCGCGGCGATGCGGTGGTGGTCGAGACGGCGGACGGCGCGGCGCTGGCGCAGGGGCTCTCCGCCTATAGCAGCGCCGACGCCGCGCGCATCGCCGGCCACCGCTCCGACGAGATCGAGGGCCTGCTCGGCTGGCGCGGCCGCGACGAGCTCATCCATCGGGACGATCTGGTCTTGCTGACGTCGTAAGCTCGTCTCGCTCTAACGCAAGCGCGGTTCCTCGCGCGGCGGTCTGTCGCGGTCGCGCAGGCGGTCGCGGGAGGGGGATTCGGGCAGGACGACGGGCGCGCGCTCCGGCTCGGGCAGACGCATCGACAGCCGGCGCAGCTCGGCCTGGATTTCGTCAAGCCGCTCCTCGACGGCCTCGAGCCGGGCCTTCACGCCGAAGACGCTGAACGGCATCAGCAGAAAGGCCAGGCCGAGCAGGATCACGACGATGGCGGCGACAAGCTGTGCCCAGCCGGGCAGCCAGTCGGGAAACACGGCGGGAAGGGTCATGTCAGGAAGCGTATCATGCCCGCGCGGCGAGCGAGCGGCGGGGTTAGAGCGTGTCCGCAAGCCTTGCCAGCGCCTCGCGCCCCTGCCGCACCGACGGCCAGGGGATCGGGCCGAGCGGGAAATGCGCGGCGAGCGCGAGGCTGATCACGCCGTTGACGGTCTCGAGCTCCGCTGACGACCCCGCCGAGCCGCCGGACCGGCGCTCGCGCTCGATCAGCGCGTCGCGCAGCACGGCGAGGCGCTGGCTCGCCTGCGTGAGCTTCGGACCATCCTTATTCGGCGCCTGGCCGAGCGCGTCGTCGAGTGCGGCGAGCGCCTCGGCGGCGAGCAGGCGTGGCGGGGCGGGGCTACTCTGCCGCATCGGCGGACCCTGTCGAGGCAGCCGGCCTCGGCGTCTCGCCGGTGCGGCGGCGGCCGGGCGCGATGCTGCAGGTGAGCGCCTTGGTCGTGTGTATCGAGGTCTCGGGATCGCCGACGATGGCGAGCAGCGCGTTGGCGACGTCGCCATGCGCGTAGCCCTCCCAGCCGAACACCCAGGGCAGACCGATCTGGTAGATGGTGCGGCCGTTGATGATGAACGGGCGCAGCCGTTCGGTCACCATCGCCTTGACCTCGATGGCGCCGCGCTTGGTGGTGAGCGTCGTCCAGCCGAGATGGTGTATGCCGAGTTCGTCCGCGAGTTCCGGCGGGATCTCGACGAACGCCTCCGGCTGCAGCTCCGCCGTATGCGGCGTGATGCGCGAGCTGATGCCGCCGCATTGCAGTTCGGTCAGGCGGTAGGTGGTCAGTATGTAGGGATAGTTCGGGTCGGCGGGGTCGTGATACTCGTTGCCCGGGCGCACCCAGCGTTTTGCCGCCGGATTGGCTTGCTGGCCGTAGATCTGGTTGTGCACCGGACTTTCCATCGGCTCGTAATGGGTCGGCAGCGGGCCGTCCTTGATGCCGTTGGGCGTGAACAGCGCCGCCTGGCCGTCGGCCAGCATGATGAACGGGTCGGTGCCGGCATGCGCGTCCATGCCGGACGGGTGCTTGGACCAGTCGGGCACGTAGTCCGGCCGCCGGTCGGGCAGGAAGTCGGGCACGTCGTCGCCGGTCCATTTGCCGGCCGCCTCGTCCCACCAGACCATCTTCTTGCGTTGCGACCACGGCTGGCCAGCCGGATCGGCCGAGGCGCGATTATAGAGGGTGCGGCGGTTTGACGGCCAGGAGAACGCCCAGCCGAGATGGCTGCCCGGCCCGCCCGGTCCGTCAGGGATGCGCGAGCGGGCGAGGTTGTGGCCCGCCTTCGGCATGATGCCGCAATACATCCAGCCGCCGCAGGAGGTGCTGCCGTCGTCCTTGAGGTCCTGATACTTTTCAACCATCCGGCCGTCAGCGAGGTGACGGCCGTTGATCTCGGCGAGCACGGCGGCGGCGTCCGGCTCCTGCTCGGGCCCGCTCACCGGATAGTCCCAGGTGAGGTCCTGCATCGCTTGATCGCCGGGCCGCGCGCTGCCGGCATAGAGCGCCTTGAGGCGGCGGCCGAGATGGTAGATGAACCACAGGTCCGAGCGGGCGTCGCCGGGCGCCTCGCAGGCCTTGTCGTGCCACTGCACGAGGCGCGAGGTGTTGGTGACCGAACCCGCCTTCTCGGCGCTGATCGCCGACGGCATCAGGAAGATCTCGGTCGGGCAGGTCTCGGGGCTGATCTCGCCCGACTGCACGAGGCGGCCCTTCTGCCAGAAGCTCGCGGTCTCGATCATCGCCATGTCGCGCACCACCAGCCAGTCGAGCTTGGCGAGGCCGCGCGTCACCAGGTCCGAATTCACGCCGCCGACCACCGGGTTCTGCCCCATGATGAACTGGCCGCGCACCACGCCGTCCACCATCGACAGCGTCATCGGCTGCTGGGACAGGTCGCCGGTGAGCTTCGGCAGATGGTCGAACGCCCAGCCGGTCGCCTTCGTGGCACTCTCGCCGTACCAGGCCTTCATCAGGCTGACGAAGTATTTCGGAAAATTGTGCCACCAGCCGGTCGGCACCGTCTCCATCGCCAGATACGTCTCGGCGTCGCGCTGGCCGAGGAACAGGTTGGGCTGCGGCAGGTAGGTCGGCAGCATGTCGTAGAGCGTCGGGATGTCGGTGCTGCCCTGGATGGAGCAGTGGCCGCGCAGCGCCAGGATGCCGCCGCCCGGGCGGCCCATGTTGCCGAGCAGCCCCTGCAGGATCGAGCAGGCGCGAATGATCTGCACGCCGACGGTGCTGTGCGTCCAGCCGACGGCGTAGCAGAACGCGCCGGTGCGCTCGCGCCCGGAGTTCCTCGCCAGCGCGTCGGCAACCTTGAGGAACGTCTCGCGCGGGCAGCCGGTGACCTGCTCGACCATCTCGGGCGTGTAGCGCGCATAGTGGCGGCGCAGTATCTGGTAGACGCAGTGAGGGTGAGCGAGCGTCGGGTCGGATGGCGGCGGGCTGTCGTGCATCGCCTTGAGGCCTGGCTCGGGGTCGCTCACCGCCGGCTTGTGCTCGGCGAGCGGCGCCGGCGCGACGTGGCCCTTGTATTGCCAGCTATCGGCCTTGTAGCTGGCGTTGGCGGCGTCAAAGCCGGAGAACAGGCCGTCACCCTCTTCGGTGTCGACGAAATCGTCGCTGATGATTTTCGCGATGTTGGTGTAGGCCATCGCGTAGTCGCGGAACCACAGATCGTTCTCGAGCACGTGGCGGATCAGGCCGCCGAGAAAGGCGATGTCCGAGCCCGAGCGCAACGGCGCGTGGATGTCCGCCATCGCCGAGGTGCGGGTGAAGCGCGGATCGATGTGGATCAGCGTCGCGCCCTTCGCCTTCGCCTGCATGACGAAGCGGAAGCCGATCGGATGGTTCTCGGCCATGTTGGAGCCCATCACGACGATGACGTCGGAATTGGCCAAGTCCCACAGCGCCATGGTGGCGGCGCCGCGACCGAAGGTGGCGCCCAGACTGGGCACCGATGAGGAGTGTCAGATCCTGGCTTGGTTCTCGATATTGAGTATGCCGAGGCCGCCGCCGAGCAGCTTCTTGATCAGGTAGTTCTCCTCGTTGTCGAGGGTCGCGCCGCCGAGCGAGCCGATGCCGACGGTGTGGTTGACCACCTCGCCGCCCGGCAGCTTGTGGACGAAGGTTTCGTCGCGGGTCTGCCTGGTGAGGGTCGCGATGCGCTCCATCGCCCAGTCGAGCGGGCGATCCTCCCACTCGGTCGCGAACGGGGCGCGGTATTTCACCGTGGTGATGCGGTCGGGGCTGAGCAGCAGGCCGAGCACGCTGCCGCCCTTGGGGCAGAGCGTGCCCTGGTTCACCGGGCTGCGCGGGTCGCCCTCGATGTGGATCGGGCGGCCGTGCTTCGAGTAGACCAGCTGGCCGCAGCCGACGGCGCAGAACGGGCAGATGCCGGTGCCGACGTGGTCCGCCTCCTCGAGCCTTGGCCGCAGCGTCGCGCTGGTCGTCGGGCGCGCCGCCGCGCGCTTGGGGTCGCCGCCGGCGAGCTGGCGCGGCAGCGACCAGTCGGCGAGGAAACGGCTGGCGCGCTCGGCCACCGTGCGCTTCACCTCATGGCCGGGCAGGCGGCGTCTTGCCATCGTCGTCCTCTCCGCGTCAGCACGCTCAACTGACACATAGAAAGGGCATCGCTCCTGGCGATTGGCAAGCCCATCCCGACATGAAAGCTTGGCGCGCGGTCGGCGACGGAGATAGGCGAATGCGGACGATGGACGGCGTGATGACCCTGGCCCAGGAAAGCCGGTTCCAGATCACCGATGGCGACGGCGTTTCGCATCAGGCGGTACTGTCGCCGCGGGCCAGGCTGGAACCCGATCAACTCGTCGGGCTTGTGCGTTCCGGCGTGCGCGTGCGGCTCGGCTTCACGACGACGCCCAAGGTGATGAGCCTGATCGCGCATTCCGTGCGCGTGGTGTAGAGGCCTCTGACACGATGGACATGCACCCGAGGGCGCTCGACCACCCAAGCTCCGAGTTCGACCGGATGATCCCGAACGAGAGCGAGCTGACAGCCGGCGTGCTGATCGAGCCCGGTCGGGCTTACGGCTTCTTCACCGACACCACGCTGTGCATCGGCTGCAAGGCCTGCGAGGTCGCCTGCAAGGAGTGGAACAACCTGCCGGCGGACAGCATCGGGCTGACCGGGCAGAGTTTCGACAACACCGGCATGCTGTCGGCCAACACCTGGCGGCACGTCGGGTTCGTCGAGACCGGCTCGGGCGCCAGCGGCGGCGCGCATGGCGGGGCGAGCGGCGGCTGCGGCGGCGGCGTGCGCGACAACGCCCAGACGCCATACCAATCCGGCTGGCTGATGATGAGCGACGTGTGCAAGCACTGCCACAACGCGCCCTGTCTCGAGGCCTGCCCGACCGGGGCGCTGTTCCGCACCGAGTTCGACACCGTCGTCATCCAGCAGGACATCTGCAACGGCTGCGGCTACTGCATCCCGGCCTGCCCGTTCGGCGTCGTGGCGCTCAGCGAGCAGGACGGCAAGGCGCATAAGTGCACGCTGTGCTACGACCGGCTGAAAGGCGGGCTGGAGCCGGCCTGCGCCAAGGCGTGCCCGACCGACAGCATCCAGTTCGGCGAGGTCGCCGAGTTGCAGGAGCGCGCGCAACGGCGGGTGCGCACGCTGCACGATCTCGGCGCGACGCAGGCCTATCTCTACGGCGTGCCGGACAGCCCGGGCGCGACCGGCGGGCTCGACCATCTGCACGCGTTCTTCCTGCTGACCGCGCGGCCGGAAATCTACAATCTGCCGGCGGCGCCGACCCGCGCCGCGAACCGGGTCAGGCCGGCGCTCACCACCGGTCTCGCGACGATGGCGGGGCTGGCGCTTGCCGCGCTGGCGCTGTTCGCCGGGGGCGCGAGGCGATGAACGTTTTACCGCCCGAGCCCGTGGCTGACGAGACGAAGGCGGCCGGCCATCGCGCGACGCCGCGCGCGCAAGCGCCCGGCGAAGGCTGGGACGGCTCGACCTATTACGGCCAGGCGCAGCTCAAGGCGGCGCCGTTCAACAATTTCGTCGTCGGCGGCTACATCTTCCTCGCCGGCCTGTCGGGCAGCGCGATGCTGCTGTCCTGCCTCGCCGACCTCGCCGGCACCCGGCACAGCGACGCCATGGTGCGCCGCGGGCGGTATCTGGCGCTGCTGGCGCCATCTCTCGGCTCGGCGCTGCTGGTCTGGGACCTGCATACGCCGAAGCGCTTCTACAACATGCTGCGCATCTTCAAGCCGACCTCGCCGATGTCGATCGGCACCTACCTGCTCTCGGTCTTCGGCGCGCTCGCGATCCCGATCGCGGCACTGCAATTCGCCGCCGACCGCGCGGGCGCGGCGCGCGGCGGCTGGCTGCGC
>CAXTSD010000092.1:0-8413 GCA_964246775.1 uncultured Acetobacteraceae bacterium
CGCCCGCCCTGCCGACGCCGGACCCGCTGCGTGCTCCGGCGTCATCGCGCGATCAGTATGGCGCGCCGCTCGCGACCGCCGACGCGGCGTTGGCCGAGGTGTAGAGCGCATCCTTCATCGTCATCTTCTGCGCCACCGGCTTGCCGGCGAACCAGTCGCGCAGCGCCTGGAAGGACAGCGTGCCGAAGCGCGGGTTGGTCTCGATGTCGGCCTGCGCCTTGCCGTCGGCGATCGCCTGCACCAGCGCCTTGGTGCCGTCGATCGAGACGATCTTGATGTCCTTGCCCGGCTGACGGCCGGATTGCTGGATCGCAGTCATCGCGCCGAGCGCCATCACGTCGGCCTGTGCATACAGCGCGTTGACGTTCGGATGCGCGAGCAGCACCTGATCGGCGACGCGCTGCGCGTCGGTTGCCGACCAGTTGCCGGTCTGCGCCGCCAGCAGCTTCATGCCTGGGTGCGCCTTCAATCCTGCCGCGAAACCGTCCGTGCGCTGCGTCTCGACGCTGTTGCCGTAGGCGCCCTGGATCTCGACGATGTTGGCGTGGCCCCCCGTCACCGCCGCCAGCGCCGCCGCCGCCCGCTCGCCCTGCGCCTGGAAGTCCGAACCGAGGAAGGTGATGATCGGCTTGCAGGCGATGCCGGCGGTCTGCCGGTCGATGGTGACGACCGGGATGTTCTTCGCCTGCGCCTGCTCGAGCGCCGGTTGCAGCCCGGTCGCGTTGAGCGGCGCGACGATGATCGCCGTCGCGCCCTGGCTGATCATGCTCTCGATGTCGGCGACCTGCTTCGCCTGATTGTCGGCGGCGTTGGTGTAGAGCAGCCGCTTCACGCCCGCCGCCGCCGCCGCCGCCTTCACCGAGGCGGTCTCGCCGGCGCGGAACGGGTTCTGCTCGTTCTCCGATTGCGAAAAACCGACGATCATGTTGGCGAAATCCGCCTTGCCCGGGCTCGGATTGGTGCAGGTCTCGCTCGATTGCGACTGCACCGTCTGCGGGCCGGCGTCCTGGGCGGAGGCCGTCGAGACGCCGAGCGCCGCGAGCAAGGCGGCGGACATCACGGCGGTGGCAGCGGCTGAACGGGTCGTCATGGGCACGCCTCCCTAACTCGAGACCATTCTCCATCGACCGGCGCCGAACAGCGGCGAGCCGGGCCTGGCGGTCTTCTCGCGGCGGAGAGTAGAGACGGAGGCTGATGTCTGACAAGGCTTCGGCGGCGGAATGGCGCGCGCCGAGGACGCCCTATCGCTGCGGCCGATGACGCCGAGGCGCGCAGTCCATCTCGCCCCTCTCATGAGCCGGCACGTCGCCGGCCCGCCAGCCTCGGGTTGCGGCGCGCCCGAATTCGTCTCCGGCGGTGCGCAAAGTCCCGCGCCGTTAACCCGGCATTAAGGCCGGCAAGCGAGACTGGCCTCCTGTGGCCGGGCAAAGCGCTCGGCGATCGGCGCGGGGCTAGGCATGCGTGGTGTGAAGTTCGTCCGGTCGCTGCTCGCCAGATCGACCGATACTCCCATTCTCGCTCAGTCGCTGCTTGCCGCGTTCTCGAAAAACATCCCGACCATGCACGGGGTCATCATAGTCAACACGCTGCTGCTCGCCGCCACCCATCTCGGCAGCGCGCCGATACTGCTGAGCGTCGTCGTCCCGGCGCTGTTCTGTCTCGGCAGCGCGTCCAGGGTGATCGTCTGGCTGCGCCGCCGCGGCTGCATCCTGACCGACGCCGAGGCGGTGTCGCAGTTGCGCAAGCTGATGCGTCTGATCCCGATACTCGGCGCGTCCTCAACGGTCTGGGCGATGTGCCTCTACGGCTACGGCAACAGCTACGCGCGCCTGCACGTGCTGTTCTTTCTGTCGACGAAAACCATCAGCGGCATGCTGTGGCTCACGCATCTGAGCCGCCGGGCGGTGCTGCTCGCCGTCATCGACGTCGTGCCGTTCGCCCTGTTCTGCTGCGTGACCGGCAGCGTGGTGCTCGCCGCGATCGCGGTCAACCAGGCGCTGGTCGTCGGCGCGCTGGGCTTCATCATGCTGCGCCACTACGACGACTTCGCGGCGCTGATCACCTCACGGCGCGAGTTGCTGGAGCGGCAGGCGGAAACCAAGCGCCTGAGCGACGACAATTTCCGCCTCGCCAACCTCGACAGCCTGACCGGGCTGCCGAACCGTCGGCGCTTCATCGCCAACATGGAGCGGGCGCTGAAGCAGGCCGAGCGCGCCGGCAGCAGCTTCGCCGTGGCACTCGTCGATCTGGACGGCTTCAAGGGGGTGAACGACGCCTATGGCCACCCGACCGGCGACCGGCTGCTTGCCGAGGTCGGCGAGCGGCTCAACGGCCTCGCCGGCCCGACGGTCTCGTTCGCCCGCCTCGGCGGCGACGAGTTCGGGGTGGTGCTGACCGGCAATCCAACCGAGGCGGAGGTCATCGCCTTCGGCCGCCAACTCTGCGCCGTGCTCAGCAAGCCGTTCCTCTCGGCCGACATCGGCGCCCAGCTCTCCGGCTCCACCGGCATCGTGCTTTACCCGTCGGGCGGCGACACCGCGGAACGACTGTTCGAACGGGCCGACTACGCGCTCTATCACGCAAAACAGGCCAAGAACGGCGAGCCGACGATCTTCTCGTACGAGCACGAGATGCTGATCCGCAAGAACAGCCAGATCGAGCAGGCGCTCGCCCACGCCGATCTCGACGGCGAGATGTGGCTCGCCTACCAGCCGATCACCGACGTCGCGACCGGCCGCGTCGCCGGCTACGAGGCGCTGGCGCGCTGGCGCAGCCCAAGTCAGGGCGCCGTGCGGCCCGACGTCTTCATCCCCGTAGCCGAGCGGCGTGGCCTGATCGGCGCCCTCACCGAGACCCTGCTTGCCAAGGCGTTGCGGGCCGCCGCCGACTGGCCCGCCGCACACAACGTGTCGTTCAACCTGTCGGCGCAGGATCTCGTCTCGCGCCAGACCATGCTGGCGGTGGAGCGTCTGGTCAGAGCGAGCGGCATCCCGCCCGAGCGCATCGAGTTCGAGATCACCGAGACCGCCGTCATGCGCGACTTCGACCAGGCAGTTGAGAGCCTGGCGGCGCTGCGCCGACTGGGCGCGCGTATCGCCCTCGACGATTTCGGCACCGGCTTCTCGAGCCTCAGCCACGTCCACCGACTGAAGCCGGACAAGATCAAGATCGACCGCAGCTTCGTGACCGACATCGAGGCGAACAAGACCTCGCGCGACATCGTGCGCACCATCGTCGACCTCTGCGACTATCTGCGCCTGGGCTGCGTCGTCGAAGGGGTCGAGACCGAGGCGCAAAGGCGCATCCTGACCTCGCTCGGCTGCCGGTTGATGCAGGGCTACCTGTTCGGCCGGCCGATGCCGACGCCACTCTCGCACCTCGCCGACAGCCGAGCGACGACCCAACGGCAACAGGATCAAGCCGTCCCGGCGACGTTCGACCACGACACCCGCGCGATCGACGCCGCGCGCGAGTTGCCGACGTCGGTCGGCTGAGCCGTCGCGGCGGCGCTGCCGGGATGAGCGGGCGCACACGATCTCATCCCGCTCTCGCCGGCGCGAGCGGCGCTCTACTCCGCGGCCGTGCGCAGTCCCGCCGTCCGCGTTCGCTGGCGCATGGTCACCCACTCTTCGGCCGCGGTGGGATGAATGCCGATCGTGCGGTCGAAATCCGCCTTGGTCGCACCCGCGGTCAGCGCGATGGCGATCCCTTGCAGCATCTCGGCGGCGTCGTCGCCGAGCATGTGCACGCCGAGCACGCGCCGGGTCGGCTGATCGACGACGAGCTTCATGAAGGTCTTGCGGTCGCGCCCGGTCAGGGTGTGGCGCATCGCGGTGAACTCGGTCGTGTAGATGTCGACCGGCCCGCGCGCCGCCGCTTGCGCCTCGGTCAGCCCGACCGTGCCGATCGGCGGCGGCGAGAACACCGCCGTCGCAACCGCCTCGAACGACCAGGTCCGCGCCGACGTGCCAAACAGCCGGTCCGCCAGGTTGTGCCCCTCGGCGATCGCGACCGGGGTGAGGTTCATGCGGTTTGACACGTCGCCGATGGCGTAGATGTTCGCGACATTGGTGCGGTGATCGTCATCCACCACCACGCCGCCCTTGTCGTTGACGGCGACGCCTGCCCTGTCGAGCCCGAGGCCGCGCGTATCAGGCTCGCGCCCCAAGGCGAAGAACACCAGGTCGCTGTCGAAAAACCGGCCATCGCTGAGCGTCAGGCGCTTGCAGGCGCCGATCTGCTCGACCGCGTGCAGGGTGCTCGACGGGTGTAGCCGCACACCGGACGCCACGAGCGCGTCGGCCAGATGCTCGCGCAGCTCCTCGTCGAACCCGGCGAGCGGCAGCGCCTGGCGGTACAGCAAATCGACCTCGGCGCCGAGGCCGGCGAGTATGCCGGCGAACTCGATGCCGATATAGCCGCCGCCGACCAGGGTCACGCGTCCTGGCAGCTCGTCGAGGCTGAACACGTCGTCCGAGATGATGCCGAGTTCCTGGCCCTTGATCTCGGGCCGACGCGGCCGGCCGCCGGTGGCGATCACGATGCGCTCGGCGCTGACCCGCTCGCCGCCGTCCTTGCCGCCGAGCTCGAGCGTGTGGGCATCGAGCAAGGTCGCGCGCCGCTCGTAGCTGGTCACCCCGGCGGCGCCGAGCAGCCGGACATAGGTCGCGTTCAGCCGCCTGATCTCGGCGTCCTTGCTGGCGATGAAGGCTCGCCAGTCATGCGTGCCGGAGTCAGACGACCAGCCGAAGCCGCGTGCGTCGCGCGCCCAGGCGCCGTATTCGGCGGCCTGCACCATCAGCTTCTTCGGCACGCACCCGACATTGACGCAGGTGCCGCCCCAGTAACGCTGCTCGGCGATCGCGACGCGCGCGCCATGCCCGGCCGCGATGCGGGCGCAGCGCACGCCGCCTGAGCCGCCGCCGATGACGAACAGGTCGTAGTCATACGCCATCAGGCGCGTCAGCTCTTGAGATCGGCGGCCGAGTTGATGATGCGCGTCACCATGCCGTAGGCGATCGCCTCCTCGGCACCCATCCAGTAGTTGCGGTCGCTATCCGCCTCCACCTTCTCGAAGGTCTGTCCGCACTCGCGGGCGATCAGCCGGTTGAGACGCTCGCGCATCCTGACGATCTCGCGCGCCTCGATGCCGATATCGGTCGCCGGGCCGCGCACGCCGCCCATCGGCTGATGGATCAGGAAGCGCGTGTTCGGCAGGCAGAACCGCCGGTCCTTGCGCCCGGCGACGAAGATCAGCGCTCCGGCGGAGGCGACCCAGCCGGTGCCGATGACCCGCACCGGCAAGTCCGCGTCGACGAAGCGGATCATGTCGTGGATGGTGTCGCCGCTCTCCACGTGTCCGCCCGGCGAGTTCACGTAGACGTCGATCGGTTCGGCCGAGATGCCGGCGAGCGACAGCAGACGGCCGGTGACGTCGCGGGCCAGCTTGTCGTTGATGGCGCCGAACACCAGCACCTTGCGTTGCAGGAACAGCCGGCTCTCGAGCTCGTTGATCGGCGAGGACAGCGTCTTGTTGTCGCCCGGCTCGCTGGGTTTCGGCTCCATCGGCTCGGGCACGTCGGGGCCGTCCGGATCGGTCTCGTCGGGGTCGACCTCTGGGGACAGGCGCAAGCGGACAGGGTCGATCATCAACATCTCCAGACTGAGGCGGCGTTTGCTGCTATCTATTCAACCGTGACCGACTTTGCGAGGTTGCGCGGCTGATCGACGTCGGTGCCCTTCAGCACCGCGACCTGATAGGCCAGCATCTGCACCGGCACGGCGTACAGGATCGGCGCCACGAACGGGTCGACCTCTGGCAGCACCAGGCTCGCCGCGGCGATCCCGCGCAGCGCCGCCGCACCCCGGGCGTCGCTGAGCACGACGATCCGGCCGCCGCGCGCCGCCGCCTCCTGCAGGTTCGAGGCGGTCTTCTCGAACAGCGGCCCGGACGGCGCGATCGCGACGATCGGCACCGTGCGGTCGATCAGCGCGATCGGACCATGCTTCATCTCGCCGGCGGCATAGCCCTCGGCGTGGATGTAGGTGATCTCCTTGAGCTTGAGCGCCCCTTCGAGCGCGATCGGAAAGCAGTTGCCGCGCCCGAGATACAGCACGTCGCGCGCCCCGACGAGCATCGCCGCGATGCGATCGATCGCCGCGGTGTCGGCCAGCGCCTCGGCGGCGCGCGACGGCCACTCGCGCAGGGCTGCCGCCAGCGCCGCCTCGCGCTCCGGCGACAGCCGGCCGCGCGCCTTGGCGATGCCGAGCGCGAGGCAGGCCAGCACGGCGAGCTGGGCGGTGAACGCCTTGGTGCTGGCGACACCGATCTCCGGCCCCGCCGCCGTCTCCAGCACCGCGTCGCTCTCCCGCGCCATCGTGCTCTCGGCGACGTTGAGCACGGAGAGCACGTGCTGGCCGCCCTCGCGCAGGCAGCGCAGCGCCGCCAGCGTATCCGCCGTCTCGCCGGACTGGCTGACCAGCAGGCCCATCCCGCCAGGCGTCAGCGGCGGCGCCCGGTAGCGCAGCTCGCTCGCGACGTCGGCCTCCACGGGCAGGCGCGCCTCCGCCTCGATCCAGTTGCGCGCCACGAGCCCGGCATAGAACGCCGAACCGCACGCGGTCATCGTCGCCCGCGGCAGCGCCGCCAGGTCAAAGCCGAGATCCGGCAGCACCACCCTGCGGGTTGCCGGATCGATCATCCGGCGCAGCGCCTGGCCGATCACCGAGGGGTGCTCGTGCAGCTCCTTTTCCATGAAGTGGCGGAAGCCGTCCTTGCCGATCGAGGCCGCTGATTGCGCCACCAGCCGCTGCTCGCGGACCACCGGCGCGCCGGTCGCGATGTCGAACACCTCGGCGCCCTCGCGCGACAGCACCGCCCAGTCGCCGTCGCGCAGATAGGCGATGCGCGGCGCGAGCGGCGCCAGCGCCAGGCTGTCCGAGCCGAGGAACATCTCGTCGTCGCCGTAGCCGATCGCCAGCGGCGCGCCGTGCTGGGCGCCGATCATCAGCTCGGCATGCCCGGCGAAGATCAGCGCCAGCGCATACGCCCCTTCCAGTCGGCCGAACGCCGCATGCGCCGCCTCGCGCGGGCTCATGCCGCGCCGCAGATGCAGGTCGATCAGCTGCACCACCGTCTCGGTATCGGTCTCGGTGCTGAACTCCTGGCCCGCCGCCTCGAGCTCGGCGCGCAGGCTCGCGTGGTTCTCGATGATGCCGTTATGGACGATGGAGACGCGGCTCGTGCCGTGCGGATGCGCATTGCCCTCGGTCGGCGCGCCATGCGTCGCCCAGCGCGTATGGCCGATGCCGATCCGCCCGCCGACCGGGTGACGCGCGAGCGCCGCGGCGAGATTGGCGAGCTTGCCCTCGGCGCGGCGCCGCTCGATGTGGCCGTTGACCAGCGTCGCGACGCCGGCGCTGTCGTAGCCGCGGTACTCCAGCCGGGCGAGCGCGCCGAGCAACAGGGGCGCTGCCGGCGCCGCCCCGATCACGCCGACGATGCCGCACATGCGCCCTCTACCTCTTGATCCTGGCGCGAAACGCCGCCGCCATGCCCGGCCGCACCGCTTGGCGCGCCCGTCCAAACGCCATCGCATCGGCCTCGACATCCGCCGTCAGCACGCTGCCGGCGGCGACGAACGAACCGTCGCCAAGCCTGAGCGGCGCCACCAGCACGCTGTCGGAGCCGACGAACACGCCGGTACCGATCTCGGTGCGGTGCTTGGCAAACCCGTCGTAATTGCAGGTGATGGTGCCGGCGCCGATGTTGCTGCCCGCTCCGATCGAGGCGTCGCCCAGATAGCTCAGGTGGTTGGCCTTCGCCCCGGCGCCGAGGCTCGTCGCCTTGAGCTCGACGAAATTGCCGACATGCGCGCCCGCCCCCACCGACGTGCCTGGGCGCAGCCGCGCGTACGGCCCGATGACGGCGTCCTCTGCCACGGCGCAGCCCTCGAGGTGGCTGAACGCCCGGATGCGGGCGCCCGCGGCGACCGTGACACCAGGGCCGAACACGACGTGAGGCTCGATCGTCACATCCTCCGCCAGCACCGTGTCAGCGTCGAGGAACACCGTCTCTGGTGCAACGAGGCTCGCCCCCGCCACCATCGCCGCCTCGCGCAGCCTGGCCTGCAGCGCCGCCTCCGCCAAGGCGAGCTCAGCCCGCGAGTTGACGCCGCGCGCCTCCGCCTCGTCCGCGAGGGCGGCGACGACGCGCGCGCCTTCCGCCCGCGCCAGCGCCACCACGTCGGTCAGATAGAACTCGCCCTGCGCGTTGTCCGCCCGCACCGCATTCAGCCAGCGCGTGAACGCCGCCGCCGGAGCGCAGAACACGCCGGCATTGCACAGCCCGATCGCGCGTTCCGCCTCCCCCGCCTCGGCGAACTCGACGATCCGCTCGACGTCGCCGTCGCCC
>CAXTSD010000093.1:0-8400 GCA_964246775.1 uncultured Acetobacteraceae bacterium
GCGTTGGCGCGCGCCTCGGTGTGGCTTGCCGGCGCCGCCGTGCTCGGCATCTGGATCTGGCTGTATCGGCGCTCGGAGCGGCGCGAGCGCGCCGGACTGCTGGTGATGTATCTGCTCACCGCCGAGGTCATGCTGTTCTTCATCTTCTACCAGCAGAGCTCGACCTCGCTCACGCTGTTCGCCTTGCGCGAGGTCTCGCCAGAGCTCACGGCGGGCGGCGTGCACCTGTTCACCTGGTCGCCGGCGCAGTTCCAGGCGCTCGACCCGATCTGGATCGTGCTGCTCACGCCGCTGCTGGTCGTGGTCTACAACCGCCTCGGCAGGCGTGGCCGCGACCTGTCGATCGCGCAGAAATTCGCCGGCGGCTTCGCCCTCGTCGCCGGCGCCTTTCTGCTGTGGTGGCGGGCGGCGGCGTTGAGCGTGCCGCACGCGACGCTGGTCTCGCCATGGGTGATGGTGTGGGCGTACGGGTTGTTCTCCGCCGGCGAGTTGCTGATCAGCGGGCTTGGCCTCGCGGTCGCGGCGCGCTACGTGCCGGCGCGGTTGAGCGGCTTCATGATGGGGTCGTATTTCGTCGCCATCGGCGTCGCGCTCTATGTCGGCAGCGCCGTCGCCAACCGGGCGGCGTCGGTCGGCGACGGCGCCGGCGCGGCTGGCGAGATGATGGCGGCGTATGCCGGGCTGTTTCGCGGCCTGTTCTGGCTGGCGAGCCTCGGGCTGCTGATCTCGGTGTCGCTGCTGCCCTGGATCAGGCGGCTCGACCGGCAACATTTTGCTACAGGCGAGACGTCTCGCTGAGCTGCTTTGCGTGTAGCGTTTACCATTTGTTAACTTTAGAGTGGCAGTCTGGCTTGGAACACACCCGGAGCGGAAGGCTCGATGCGAGACACACGGCAGGTGGGGCCAGGCGCCGCCGGAAGCTGCGGCGCCTGTCTTGACGGCATCGCTCCGCCCTTCGCCTTCACCATGGCTTTCCAGCCGGTCGTCGACGTCGCCTTGCGACGCATCTACGCCTATGAGGCGCTGGTTCGCGGCCCGTCCGGCGAATCCGCCGCGAGCGTGCTGGAGGCGGTGACGCCGGCCAACCGCTACGCCTTCGACCAGTCCTGCCGGATCAAGGCGATCGCGCTGGCGAGCGCGCTCGGGCTGCAACAGACCGGCGCCGGCCTGTCGATCAACTTCATTCCGGGCGCGATGTATCGCCCGGAGAACTGCGTGCGCGCCACGCTGGCGGCGGCGCGCCGCCACCAGGTGCCGCCCGATCGGCTGATCTTCGAGCTGACCGAGAACGAGCGGATCGACGACCACGACCATCTTACCAGCATACTCGACGTCTACCGCGCCCAGGGCTTCCGCACCGCGCTAGACGATTTCGGTGCCGGCTTTTCGGGCCTCGGCTTGCTCGCGCAGTTCCGGCCCGATGTCGTCAAGATCGACATGTCGCTGATACGCGCGCTCGACAGCGACGCGCGGCGTCACGTCATCGTCGGTGGCGTCGTGCAGATGTGCCGCAGCCTGTCGGCGCAGGTGGTGGCGGAGGGCGTCGAGACCGCGAGCGAACTCGCAGCCCTGCGCGGACTCGGCGTCTCGCTGTTCCAGGGCTACCTGTTCGCCAAGCCGGGCCTGGAGCGGTTGCCGGAGGTGACGTTCTGACGGGCTGCTGACCTGCGAAGCAGTCAAACCCGTCCGCCTCACATCACGCCCTCGGCAGTGAGCCGCAGAGCCAAAAATCGGATTTTAAAGGCTCCGCCTTTAATGGTGTCCAGAGGCAAAGCCTCTGGCCTTGCCTTGCCTCACTGCTTGCGCAACCGAACCCAAACCGGCGCATGGTCGCTAGCGTTCGGCGCGCCGCGCACGTCCCGGTCGACGCCCGCGTCCTGCAGCCGGCCGGCGAGGCTTTGGCTCAGCAGGATGTGGTCGAGCCGCATTCCGGCGTCGCGGTTCCAGCGGTCGCGCTTGTAGTCCCAGAAGGTGTAGAGCGGCCCGACCGGCTGGCGCTGCCGCAGCGCGTCGGTCCAGCCCTGCGCGAGCAGGCGGCGGTAGAGGGCGCGGGATTGCGGCTGCAGCAGCGCATTGCCGGTCCATGAGCGGGTATCGTAGATGTCGGCGTCGGTCGGCACCACGTTGTAGTCGCCGGCCAGCACCACCGGCAGGCCGGTTGCGTGCAGCGTCGCCGCGTGCGCGAGCAGGCGCTCGAACCAGGCGAGCTTGTAGGTGAATTTCGGTCCCGGACGCGGGTTGCCGTTCGGCAGGTAGAGCGAGGCGACGAGCACGCCGCCGACCGCCGCCTCGATGTATCGCGCCTGCGTGTCCTCCGGCTCGCCGGGCAGGCGGCGGCGCGTCGGCACCGTCGCCTGCCCGGTCGCGCGGGCGAGTATGGCGACGCCGTTCCACAGGCGCTGCCCCTGCCATACGGCGTCATAGCCGGCCTCGCGCAGCCGGGTGGCCGGGAACGCGTCCGGCGCCGCCTTCAGCTCCTGCAGGCAGACGACGTCCGGCCGCGACGCGGCGAGCCAGGCGAGCAGGTTGGCGAGCCGCTTGTTCACGTCGTTGATGTTGAAGGTCGCGATCCTCATGTTCCGCCAGCGCCGATCCCGAGGCATGGCCAACAGGAGACCATTCGATGCAGCAATCGTCGATGCCGCAACGTCCGCTCGGCGGCTCTGGCCTCAGCGTGCCGCCGATCGTGCTCGGCGGCAACGTGTTCGGCTGGACCGCCGACGAGGCGACCTCGTTCCGGTTGCTCGATCGGGCGGTCGAGGCCGGGCTCGTCGCCATCGACACCGCCGACATCTACTCGTCATGGGCGCCCGGACACACCGGCGGCGAGAGCGAGACGGTGATCGGGAGCTGGCTTGCGAACGGCGCGCCGCGCGACCGGGTGGTGCTGATGACCAAGGTCGGCGGCCCTCTTGACGGCGGCAAGGGCTTGGCGCCGGCGCGCATCGCCGCCTGCGCCGAGGCTTCGCTCGCCCGACTCAGGACCGACGTGATCGACCTCTATCAGTCGCATTTCGATGATCCCGACATGCCGCTCGAGGACACGCTCGGCGCCTATGCGCGGCTGATCGAGGCCGGCAAGGTGCGGGCGGTCGGCGCCTCCAACTACACCGCCGCCCGGCTGTCCGAAGCCCTCGCGGTCAGCGCCGCGCACGGCCTGCCGCGCTACGAGGTGCTGCAGCCCGAATACAATCTGATGGAGCGCGCGTTCGAGCGCGAACTCGCGCCGCTGTGCGAACGCGAGCGCATCGGCGTCATCCCGTATTTCGCGCTCGCCTCCGGGTTCCTGAGCGGCAAATACCGCAGCGCGGCCGACACCGAGGGCAGGGCGCGCGGCGGCAACGCCCGCAAATACCTCAACGAGGCCGGGTCGTCGGTGCTCGCGGCGCTCGACGACATCGCCGAGGCGCACCGGGCGGCCCCGGCCGAAGTGGCGCTCGCCTGGCTGATCGCCAAGCCCGCGGTGACGGCGCCGATCGCCAGCGCCACCAGCCTCGAGCAGCTCGAGCAGCTGATACGCGCCGCGTCGCTGACGCTGAGCGCGGCCGAGATCGGGCAGCTTGACGGGTTGGCGCACTAGACAAGGCAAGGGGCTTTGCCCCCACCTTCAAGCGGGGACCCCATCAAAGGCGGAGCCTTTGAAATCCATTTCATTCTATTTCTTGTCTCACCTCTGAGTTTGAGGGTTCGGACGGGCGGATTTGAACGCTTCGCAAAGCAAGCAAGGTCGCCCGTCGAGACTTGAATGAATGCGGGTCTGGGGCCGCCCGGCCCCAGCGGGTCAAGGGCAGAGCCCTTGCCTTACCTTGCCTTGCCTTATACTCTCCGTTTTCCCAAGTTGGCGCCGCCGCTTCCTGAACGGACCATCATGCCCTTCCCGCCAGTCTTTCCCGCGCTTGCCGGCGCGCTTGCCGCGCGCGGCTACGAGCAGCCGACGCCGGTCCAGGACGCCGTGCTGCAGGCACCACCCGGGCGCGACCTGCTGGTTTCCGCCAGGACCGGCTCCGGCAAGACCGTCGCCTTCGGCCTCGCGATCGCGGCGGACCTGCTCGGCGCGAGCGATGGCGGGCCGGCGCTGCCGCTCCCCGGGGCGCCGTTCGCACTCGTGGTGGCGCCGACGCGCGAGCTCGCGATGCAGGTGCACGCCGAGCTGAGCTGGCTGTACGCGGCGCTCGGCGCCCGCGTGCTCGTCTGCGTCGGCGGCATGGACCCGCGACGCGAGCAGCGCCAGCTCGCCGAGGGCGCCCATATCGTCGTCGGCACGCCGGGCCGGCTCGGCGACCACATCCGTCGCCGCCAGCTCGACGCCGGCGCGGCGCGCGTCGTGGTGCTCGACGAGGCGGACGAGATGCTCGATCTCGGCTTTCGCGAGGAGCTCGAGTTCATTCTCGGTGCCGCCCCCGCCGAGCGGCGCACGCTGCTGTTCTCCGCCACCATTCCGCGCGAGATCGCGACGCTTGCGAAGCGCTTCCAGCGCGACGCGCTACGCATCGACACCGCCGAGCGCGGGCAGCCGCACGACGACATCGCCTATAGCGCGGTGCGCGTCGCCGCGGGGCAAACCACGCCGGCGGTCATCAACGTGTTGCGCTATCACGAGGCGCGCATCGCCATCGTGTTCTGCGCGACGCGCGAGGCGGTGCGTGCGATGTGGACCGCGCTCACCGCGCGCGGCTTTCTCGCCGTCGCGCTGTCCGGCGAGATGAGCCAGGCCGACCGCAACCAGGCGCTGCTGGCGCTGCGCGCCGGGCGGGCGCGCGTCTGCGTCGCGACCGACGTCGCGGCGCGCGGGCTTGACCTGCCGGAGCTGTCGCTCGTCATCCACGCCGAGCTGCCGATTAACGCGCAACTGCTGCTGCATCGCAGCGGCCGCACCGGGCGCGCCGGGCGCAAGGGCTCGTCGGTGCTGCTGGCGACGCCGACGCGCCGTCGCCGCGCCGAGGCGCTGGTCGCCGAAGCCGGCGTCGAGGCGAGCTGGGGTCCGGTCCCAGATGCCGAGACGATACGCGGTCGCGACCACGAGCGCCTGCTCGGCGATCCGATGCTGACCGACGCGCCCGACGAGGCGGAGCGCAAGGCCGCCGCGGCGCTGCTCGCTGCGCATGGCGGGCCGGCGATCGCGGCCGCCTTGCTGCGCCTCTATCGCGCCGGGCTGCCGGAGGAGGAGGTCGTGACCGCTCTGCCCGCCGAGCCCGCTGCCGTCTCGCGCCCGGGCGTGCGCGCCGTCGTGCGCGGCGATCTCGCCGACCCGGTCTGGCTCAGCGCCAGCATCGGCCGGCGCAGCAACGCCGACCCGAAATGGCTGCTGCCGCTGCTCTGCCGGGTCGGCGGGGTGGGGCGCGAGCAGATCGGCCTGATCCGCATCCTGCCGAACGAGACGCGCTTCGAGGTTGCCGGCGCCTCGGCGGCGGGGTTCTTCCAAGCCTCCCGCGGTTCCGGCGGCCAGGAGATACGCATCTCGCGGTCGACGCCGCCGGCGCCTGATCGGCCGATGCGCGCGACGGGGGCAAGGGCCCCCAGGCAAGCCTACCGCAAGACGGGTTGAGCTGATCGCGGCGGCGCCAGGCGGCACGACCTCGCCATCGGCGAGCGGTCATGCTGCAGTGCAGCAACCGTAAGGCCGCCTCACCGTTGCGTCAGCATGCGTAGTTTCAGCAACCTGACCGGATCGTTGCCCGCCTTGCCTGGCTGGATGCCGGACTGGCTGTGGAGCGCGCTGGTGCTGATGGCGGCCGCCATACTCGCAACACTCGCCCACCGCCTCAGCTTGTGGATACTCGACCGGGTGATGCCGCCGAAGCGTCGGCGCGGCTTCCTGCAGACCTTCGTCACCGCCACCACCGGCCCGACCCGGCTCGCCACCATCGTGTTCAGCCTCGGCGCGGCGCTCAACTTCGCCGCGTTTCCGGACCTCACCTCGAGCGTGATCGCGCACCTGCTGCTGGTTGCCTTCATCGTCCTCGTCGGCTGGAGCGCGATGCGCGCCTTCGAGATCGCCGCCACGCTCTATCTGAACCGCTTTCGCACCGACGTCGCGGACAACCTGATGGCGCGCAAGCACCTGACCCAGGTGCGCATCCTGAAGCGCGCCGCCGACATACTGATCGTCGTCGTCACCGCCGGCGCGGCGCTGATGACGGTCAGCGCGGTGCGCCAGTACGGCATCAGCCTGTTCGCCTCGGCGGGTGCGGCGAGCCTGGTCGTCGGCCTCGCCGCCCGGCCGCTGCTGACCAACCTGATCGCCGGCATGCAGATCGCCATCACCCAGCCGATCCGCCTCGAGGACGCGGTGATCGTCGAGGGCGAGTGGGGCTGGATCGAGGAGATCACCAGCACCTACGTCGTCGTCCGGCTGTGGGACTGGCGGCGTATGGTGCTGCCGATCGCCTACTTTCTGGAGCACCCGTTCCAGAACTGGACGCGCGAGACCGCCTCGCTGATCGGCAGCGTGTTCCTGCATCTCGACTACCGGGTGCCGGTCGAGGCGGTGCGCCGCGAACTCGCCGCCATCGCCGCGGCGAGCCCGCTGTGGGACGGCCGGGTGGTCAGCCTGCAGGTCAGCGACGCGGGCGAGCAGACGATCGAGCTGCGCGCTTTGGTCAGCGCCCGCGACGCGCCGCAGAGCTGGGATTTGCGCTGCGAGGTGCGCGAGAAGCTGATCGCCTGGCTGCAGCAGACCCACCCCGAAGCGCTGTCGCGCCGACGCGTCGAGGTAACGCAAGCAGGCGGCACGCCAGGCGGCCCAGCCTTGGCCGACCCAGCCTTGATCCACCCAGCCTTGACCGAGGCTGCGCCTTGTCAGAACCATCAGCGCTGATGACCGCCTTTTGGTCCGGCAGCGCCGCATGCTTCCTTGCCGCCGATCCGCACGCGCTGGCGGCCAGCCTGGCGCGCGCGCACCTGCAGCGCTTCCGCACCGGCGAGGCCGCCCAGTTACGCGCCTGGGACGATACCATGACGCTGCTGCGCGAGGCGCTCGCCAGCCTGCCGCAAGCCGCCGCCTGGCAGGTTCTGCTTGAATTCCCGCTGCTGCGGCTCGGCCGCCGCGCTGACTGCATCCTGCTCACCGGCGCCGCCATTCTGGTGCTCGAACTCAAGATCGGCGACACTACTCGCTTCGAGGCCGCCGCCCGCGAGCAGGTCGAGGACACCGCGCTCGATCTGCAGGATTTCCACGCCGGCTCGCGCAGCCATGCGATAATCCCGATCCTCGTGGTCCCGAACGGCGTCAATCCCTCGACGATGCTTGCCCTGCCGGGCCCAGGAGATACGCATCTCGCGCCCGACGCCGCCGGCGCCTGATCGGCCGTCGCACCACGCCGGCGCCCGGACCGCGGCTCGGCAAGCCTATCGCAAGGTATCCGCGACAGATGTGATCAGGGAATGACCAACCACCTGAACGGCCTCGACGCGGGCTCCGGCCCTCAAACCACGATCTTCCCCAACGACGCCAAGCCGCTGGGCTATGGAGTAGACACAGTCAACGCGGACGCTGTGGAGGAGGCGAGACAGGCCGTTGCCAGGCGGGTCAACTCTGATGAGCTTCGCACCTTGCCTTACAGGTCCTGGCTCATCCTTGGCGGTTGTGTCACCTATTCGTCCCGCAGCACTCCAAAGCCACATCAGACCAGCTTTGCGTTCTACGTCTGGCATCAACCGCCCGGCAGCAAACCAGGCACACAGGACCTTTTCACCCTCACGATGCCTGGAACAATCGTGTCCGACGAGATCACCACCTCCGAGGCGGGTTCGGGAGACATCATCGACTGACGGCCTGCCGCAGACGGAAGAGAGCTCAGGAACTCACCCCTGCCCAGCAAATCCCATATCGGGCTGGCCGTTCGAGGCTGACAGGCCGCCATCCACCGGCAGCACGACGCCGTTCACGAAGCCTGCCTCCTCGCTGCCCAAAAAGGCGATCACGCGCGCCACGTCCTCGGGCCGCGCCGCGCGACCGAGCGGCAGGCGGTCCATGAACTTGGCCCTCAGCGCTGCATTGTCAGAAAAACCCTCCGTCATCTCGGTCTCGGTAAAACTCGGCGCCACCGCGTTCACCCGCACGCCGCGGCCGCCGAACTCGAGCGCCAGCGCGCGGGTGAGGTTGCTGAGCGCGCCTTTCGACGCGTTGTAGAGCGACATGCCCCAGTCGCCGCCAAGGCCCGACACCGAGGAGACGTTGACGACCGAGCCGCCGGTCCGCAGCAGATGCGGCATCGCCGCCTGGGTCGCGTGGAACACGCCCTCGACATTGGTCGCCATCAGCCGCGTCCAGGCGTCCGCCGTGATCTTGAGGAACGGCCCGACCTCCGCCGTCGCGGCATTGTTGACCAGCAGGTCGAGCCGCCCGAAGCGCGCCACCGCGCGCTCGATCAGCGCGCCGGCCTCTGCCGCCACCGAGAC